>NZ_JAAKTN010000005.1:0-275585 GCF_049174455.1 Aeromonas sp. 601027
CAGACTGTAAATCTGACGGCTCTGCCTTCGAAGGTTCGAATCCTTCTCCCTCCACCATCATTCAGAAAACCCGGCCTAGTGCCGGGTTTTCGCATTTTTGGCCCATCGCAATTCATTCTCCCTCTGCACTGCCAACCTTTATCACGGCTTGCCCGCGGCCGATCGAGCAATACAAAACGGGAGGCCTGCGCCTCCCGTTTAGATTCATATCAGCCCTGTTACGGGATGAAGCGTTACAGAGTAAAGCGATAGAAGATATCGACCGCCTGAGCCACCCCGCTCATCGCCTGCAGATAGAGCCGTGGCAATACCTCGTAGCGCAGCTTGAACTCGGCGATGGGGCTGAAGACCCCGACCCCGTACTGGAACTGCAGGCCCGGCAGCAGATATGCAGACAGAGTCACCTGGGTGTTGTCACCACTGCCCGCCGTATCGAGGGAGACATCGCTCATCCCCAGCGACTCGCCGATGCTCGACACCACGCCGTTGGCCTGACTCACCGCGCCGGCTACCAGCAGGCCGTTGAAACCGCCATCCTCACCGCCGGTCTGCAACCCTTTGCCGCGCAGCAGATAGGAGAGCTGTTCCGACTGCGCCATCTGCGGTTCGGAGTAGACAGTGATCTCCGGCTTGCTGGCAGGGCCAGTCACCCGCACCCCGACCGTCACCTGACCCTCGATGGTATCGGGATCCCGGTTGGCCTCGATGTTGAGGAACGGCCGATCCAGCGGACCGGAGAAGAGGATCCGCCCCTCCTTGATGATGAGGTTCTGACCATAGGCCTTGAAGCGGCCGTTGGTCAGCACCAGCTGGCCGTTGCCTGCCAGCGGTTTCTCGGGATCCTGACGGATATTGAGGCCACCGGAGACATCGGTCTTCAACCCCATGGCATCGAGCTTCACATCGTTGCCAAGGCGGATCGCCACCTTCATCGCCAGCGGCAGACTTGCCTGCTTGGGAGCAGGGGGCAGATCGTCATAGACCACGGTCACATCATCGGAGACCGCCACCGCCGAATCCGGCAGACTCTTGACCAGAATGCGCGCCCAGGGAATATCCACCTGACCGGTAATGCGGGTCTCCTCACCCAGCGACACCGCGATATCGGGCGAGACTCTGACCCGGCCCATGCCTGGATATTGCGCCTCCAGATCCTTGCCCTGAATGGTGAGGCTGCCGCTGACCGGCATCTTGGCCCAGCTGAGCCAGCCTCCCAGTGCCAGCGGCCCCTTGCCCACCAGCATGGAGCCATCGAGCTCGGCGCGATTTCCCTCGATCTTGAGGCGGGTCACCAGCTTGGTCAGGGTCACCATATCGGAGTGAGTCTGCACTTCACCGTCACGCAGGTTGAGCTGGCCAAACAGCAGGGGCGCCGCAAGCGTGCCGTCGAAACGGGCATCGGCGGAGATGATCCCTTGCAGGGAGCGCACCTCAGGGATGAGCGGCGCGAAGGTATTGAGCTTGAGATCGTCAAACTTGAGCTGACCACCGAGCAGACCGCGACCGGCAGGCTCCCTGATCAGCAGATCGGTATCGATATTGCCGATCTGTTTGGAGGCAAAATCGAGGCGAATGGCCGCCTGCTGCCGCTCGAAATCCAGGGCCAGAGCCAGCTGCTGATAGTCGGTCTTGAGGCCATCTGCCACAAAAGTGCCCGGCGTGGTGCGTACCACCGCATGCAGGGTCGGCTGATTGCCACGCCAGCTGGCACGCCCATCGGCCGAGAGCATCGCCTGCCAGCGGAAGTTGTCCGGCAACCAGGGGCGCAGCCGCTTGAGATCAAACTCGCTCAGGGCAAACTCCAGAGTCCCCTGGGCAGCGGAAACCTGACTCCCCTTGACGCAGAGGCTGGCCCCCTGGGAGCCGAGGCAGAGATCCCCCATCGCCAGACGCTGACGCGGCAGATCGAGATCCAGTGCCCACGGGGAGCTCAAGTCCCAACGGCGCAGCGGGGTTTTCAGCCGCAACTCGGAGAGCGCCCCGCGCCAGTGATCCCCGCGCACGCCGCCACCCAGTTTGAGGTTGGCCGCAACAGGGTCACCCTTCATGGTCAGGGTCAACAGATGTTGACTGATATCGCCGCTGAGGTTCAGGGCAAGCTGGCTGAGCTTGGTTTCGCCCTGTTTCAACTGCGCCACCAACAACGCGAGATCACCGGCCGGTTTGGCGCCGATCGCCGCATTGCCCTTGAGGCTAATACCCTTCATGTCGGTGCCGGCATAGTAGAGCCGCTCGGAGGCGAGATCCGCATCGATTTTTGGCGTCTGCTGATTGCCACTGACCTTCACCTGTCCCTTGATATCCCCTTTCAGGCCGGGATAGATGCCCCCCAGCTGGGGAGCCAGCAGGTTGGCATCGAGCTTCCACTGGGCGCTGCTGATACTGCCCTTGGCCTGCAACTGGTTGGGGCCACTTTGCAGCGAGAGCGTCGGGATCAGCCACTCCATCTTGTCGTTACCGCTAAGCTCCCCCTTGAGGGCCAGCGGATACTGGTTGAGTTTGCCATCCACCTTGAGCTTGGGCAGTTTCAGCTCCCAGTGGCCCGCTTCGTTCATCACGAAACGGCTCTCCAGCTCACCGGCCAGCGTCCCTTTCAGCTCGGGCAGCAGCTCGGCCGGATTGATCCCCTTGAACAGGGTGGTTCCCTGCCACTCGATCCCCTTGTTCCAGGCGAGCTTGCCATCGAGCTTGAGCTCCCCCTTGAGGGCATTGAGCTGCAAGGCGATCTTGCTGAGCCGCTCCAGATCCCCCTTCCCGTCCAGCGCAAGCTTGAAGGGGGGCACATCGGTCCCCTTGCCGGAGGTATTGAGGGCAAACTGGTAGCCGGAGAGCTTGCCCTTGGCAGTCAGGCTCCCTTTGTCCAGCCGATAGCTCGGCTCATCTTTGGCAGGCTTATGAAATGGCCAGCCGAGGCTCTTCCAGTCGAGGGCCAGATCAAAAGGGAGATCCGGGTCGAGGGCGGCCAGCGAGCCCCTGAGATTGGCGGCGACCGGCCCCTTGGCCGACAACGCCAACCCCAGCTTGCCGACCGAACCGCTCAGCGCCAGCGTGGCCTGCTCCCCTTGCAGCTCGCCATCCAGCAGTCCCTTGCGGGCCTTGGCATCCAGCGTCACCGCCAGCGGGTAGTCATCACTTAGCTGAATGTGGCCATTGAGCGCCAGATCGGCCATGGCGTGGCGCAGCGAGAGCTCGCGCACCTCGATGCGATCGTCGGCAGCAGTGGCCGACAGCAGCAACCTGTCGAGCCCTTCGATCAACTCGCCCTGCTTATATTGCACCCGGGTCGCGCTGACCCCTTCCAGCTTGATGGGGAAAGGAAGATGAATGGCGGGCAGGAGAATGGGGGCAGCCTTTGTCGTATTTGCAGCTGGCGCCCCTTTGCCCTGTTTGGCTGTCTCGGCGCTGGCCTTGTCGTTGCGCGCCACCGCAGCACCGGCTTGCTTCTCGTTAGCGGCTGGCTGCTTGGCAGATTTGGCTGCGCTGGCGGGTGCCGCGTCATCCAGCGTCACCGTCAGGTTATCAAGCACCGGGCCGCGTACAATCAGCCCCTTGCGGTTGAGGGTGGCGCCGATATCGAGGGACCCCAGGGTCACGGCAACACCGGGCACCGCCAGATCGAGATCGGCCACCTTGAGGCTGTCGACCTGAATTTTGAGTGGCAGCGGGCGCCAGACAAAGGGTTCGGAAGGCTCTTCCGGTGCAGGCTCCGAGTCGGCCACCTTCACCACCGGATGAGTCACTTCAAGCGATTTGATCCAGAGTTTGCCCTGCAGCAACTTGCCGAGATCCCAGTCGAGCACGGCGCGATCCACCGTGACATCCACCAGCTCATCCTGCCAGCCGGCCCCTTCCAGGGTCCAGCCATAGCCAAGCTGACCGGCAACCAGCTCCCCCTTGAGGGAAGGCAGCGCCCCTTTGGCCTGTTGCCACAACCACTTGTTGCCCTGATGGGTAAAGCCCAGCAGGCTGACGCCGATGAGCAGCAGGAACACCAGCCCCATCAGCCAGAGAAAGATGCGTTTTAGCCAGATCACAATGCAGACCCCCGCGAAAGATACAGCCGCAGCGGCCAAAGAAAAAAGCGTTTAGACAACATCATAATTCAGGCCCCAGTGCGAAATGCAGCCGCAAGGGCTTGTCCTCCTCCGATACCCCGACCGCCAGATCCAGCCTGACCTGGCCGATGGGGGTGACCCAGCGCACACCGACGCCGGTACCTATTTTCCAGGGCTCGCTGTAATCGGTGGTGGAGGTGCCGCCATCCACAAACATGGCCCCCAGCCACTTCTCGCTGAAGCGGTAGTTGTATTCCAGACTGGCCACGCTGGTGTAGCGGCCACCGGTCAGCTTGCCATCCGGCCCGGTGGGGGAGATGCTCTCGTAACCAAAGCCGCGCACCGTCTGATCGCCACCGGTAAAGAAGCGCAAAGACGGCGGCACCAACGAGAAGCTGTCACCTATGATGGCCCCCTGCTCTGCCCGCATCAGGAATCTGTGGTTATCGCCGAGGGTTCGCAGCCACTTGCTGCGTCCCCACACCCGCATAAAGCTGATGTCGGAGCCCCATCTGGGGTCGGAGAACTCCAGCGTCAGTTGCTGGCGATCCCCCCAATCGGGCACCAGGGTGCCGCGCACCCGCAGTCGGGACCAGGAGACCCCGGGGATCAGCAGCAAGCTGTTCCCCTCGTCGGCGCCCTGGGTATAGATCTCGTTCTCCAGCCGGATAAAGACGTCCCGATCCCAGCTCTCCGGCCGCCGCGTCCAGCGGTGCACACCGATGGTAGTGAGATCGGATCGGGTATCGTTGTTGTCCTTGTACTGGTAACCGGTCTGGATGGAGTAGTAGTCCCGCAGCGGGTTGCCCACCGGGATCTGGTAGTCGAAGCTGAGCTCGGCCTCCGGCGCCGACACCTTGGCGGTGGCAAACAGGCGGTGGCCGTAGCGGTTGACCCAGGGCTTCTCCCAGGTGGCACTCATCCGCGGCCCTACGTCGGTGGCATAACCGATACCGGTCTCGATTTCGTGATCGACCCGGTTATCCAGCGTCACCGCGATGGGCACCCGATAGTTGCTCGCCTCGCTCAATACCGGCTTGATATCGACCTGACGGAACAGCTTGGTGGAGGAGACATCCTGCGACATCTCGGCCAGACGGATAGCGAGATAGGGGTCGCCGCTCTTGATGTTGATAAGCGGGCGAATAAGGTGAAGCGCTTCGGGGGTGGCATCGTAGCGGATCTCGCCAAAACGGTAGCGATGGCCCGATTCGAACAGAATAAAGATCTCTGCCGTCCCCTTGTCCGGGAACACCTTGACCTGACTCTTGCTCAGCTTGGCATCAAAGTAACCGCGAGCCAGTCCGAGGCTGCCCAGATCCGCCTTGATGGATTCATACTTGGCGTGGTTGAGGGGCTCGCCCTCTTTGAGGGGCAACTTGTCCAGCAGGGCGCTGTAAAGCTCGTCGCTGCCCGCATCCCCCTCCAGCAGAATATCGAGGCGGGAGACGATGACCGGCTCCCCCTTGTCCACCTCAATCACCACTTTGGACGGGGTTTTCTTATCGCGACTCAGGGTGATTTTCGGCTGGTAGTAGCCATAAACCTGCAGCGCCTTTTGCACGCTCTCGGTGATTTTGGCGCGGGCCGGGCGGTATTGCCGCTCCTGATAGACTGGCAGGGCATTGAGGTAGGCTTCGACGTTATCCTTGTTCTCCCCTTTCAACCCCTTGACCTGATAGGTGAGCTTGGCGGCAAACGCGGGCGAAGCCAGCAGCGACAGCAACAGGCCCACCCCCAGTACCCGCAGGCCGCGGCGAAAGGCAGAGCCAGACAGTGAACGCCCTGCCAGCAGGGATGAAATGCATCCTGTCAAAGGTCAATATTCCTGAATCTGTGGTGAAGGAAACCAGCGCCCTTTCGGGCCAACCCCGAATGCGGCGCAGCACGCCATGCCGTGCATGGCCGTGACACCAAAATGCGCGCCAGAAAAATGGCGAACCTTATCCTAACATAGGCATCGGCCAGCGACAGCGCAGCACCATTGGCAAATTCGCCATATCTTTTAAGAGGTTGACCACAAATCACACATTTTGGTGACAATGACGCCGCCCGCTTTCCCGATGGAAGCGAATTGACCTGCCCTGAATAAGGCTCACCCCACCATCAGGCACCATTTGTCACCTCTCCTCCTCTCTTTACCACCAGAAACCCACCACGACAGAGTTTGTCGGCATCACCCCACCCTCACCGTTTAACAGGCCCGGCACACGCCAAAGCCCGCCGTAGCGGGTGATTAAGAATTGCTCGTTCAGCGCAATCGAATTATCCCGCTGCCTTTGCAGACGTCCCTCCCTCACACTTGAACCATCAACTGAAGGAGACACATCATGCATGCACGTAGCGAACAGATGGCTGACTATATTGCCGATCGTCTCGAGTTCATCACCTTCCTCGCCTGTTGCAGCGCCCTGCTGGCCCTGCTGACCGGCATGAGTGGCCAGCAGGCGCTGGCCTTTACTGCCCTGAACCTGCCTTTTGGCCTCGGCATTTTGCTGGCGATGGCGATGCTGGCCCCCCTGCCCGTCCACTGGCGGCTGCCGGGGGTCACCTTGCTGCTGGCAGGTTGCGCTCTGATGACCCTGCAACTGGGGGGCGAATGGCTCAATCCGCTGGCTATCTGGAGCCTCTACGCCCTGCTCGGGCTGGAGATCATCTGGCAAGCTCGTCCCCGCGCCGTGCTGGCCACCCGCGCTCGCCAATAACAGGGCCGACGAGCGCCGATAAATGGCAGGCAGTGATGGCTGACGCCGGTGGCAAATTGGGGTACTCTTGCGCCCCCATTTGTCACCACACTTGGCATTAACAACCTTCGCCATCACTCCCAGGAGCGCCCCGATGAAAAAAGCCTGTGCCCAGCACATTCTGGTCAAGACCGAAAAACAGTGTCTGGAGATCAAGGAGAAGATCGAGAAGGGAGCCGACTTCGGCCAGATGGCCAAGCGCTTCTCTACCTGTCCCTCAGGCAAGCGTTTTGGCGATTTGGGAGAATTTTCCAAGGGAGATATGGTGAAAGCATTTGACGATGCCGTATTCAAGGGTGAACTGCTCAAGGTGCTGGGGCCGGTGCGCACCAAGTTCGGCTTCCATCTGATCAAAGTGCTCTATCGCAACTAAGTCATCGCAACTTAACATTATCTCGGTGAAGCTCCCGTCAGGCGGGCTTCACCGACCTCTGTATACCCCTCGCAAAACTGACCAAAACCACGCCAAACTCTCATCAATTTACTAACGTTATCAGGCAATTAAGTTTATCCTTCTCGGCATTGTCCACATTCGACGATGGATCCCGTGCTATGCCCCGCTCTTGCTTGTGGCCCCTGATGGCTTGGTTACTCCCGCTCGCTGGCGCCCTCGGCAGCCGCTTTCATCTCTGGCCTTGGTGGATCGGTTTTGCGATCTGTCTCATCGGAGCCCTTGTCTCCCTGATCTTGCTGGTACGCCTGCCCTGGAGCCGTAACCGCTATGCCAGCGGCCTTGGCGCCTTGCCACTGCTGCTGCCGCTGACCTTTGTGGCGCAGGCGCTGCGCATGCCGCTGATCAACGATGTGAGCACAGATCCCTACAATCCCCCCCAGCTACGCTGGGCGGCAGAGCTCAGAACGGCGCAGGATCTGCCAATTAATAGCGCACCGCTGAAAGCATTTGAAAGAAATCCCGGTCCTCTCTTTACCCATACCGCCCCCGAAGAGGTGGTTATTGAGGCTGAGGAGCTGATGCAGGAGCTGGGCTGGCAGGTACTACCCAGCCCCGACGGCCTGGATGCAGTGGTCACCACCGGCTGGTTCGGCTTTCAGGATGATGTGGCGCTGCGGGTCTTTGCCGGCCCCAAAGAGACTCGCATCGATATGCGATCAGCCTCCCGTCAGGGGCAAAGCGATCTGGGCACCAACCGGGCGCGGATCGAGGATTTCCTGACCCGCCTGAATGAACGGTTGGGCCAAGCCTACAAACCCAATTTGAAACCGTAAGTGTGAAACAACAAGAAGGTAACTGATGCGCGTTGAGGTCAAACCCGACCGGGAATATGCCTGGTTTATCCGCCCCTTTTTCTGGCTGCAAAAGCGCAACTATGGTCAAGTGCTTATTCCGGGCAAGTGCTGGGGCCGCTCGCCGCGCCTCTTTGCCGCCGTCGCCACCCTCTATGGCGTCATCAACCGCAAGCGATCCCCCATAGATCCCGTGCTGCGCTCACTGGTGACGGTGCGGGTCTCCCAGCTCAACTGGTGTCGTTTTTGCGTCGACATCAATGCCATGACCCTGGTAAAGAGAGCTGGCTCCAGCGAGAAGGTGGAGGCGCTGGCCAACTGGCGCGAAAGCCCCTTGTTTGACGAGCGGGAAAAAGCGGTGCTCGACTACACAGAAGCGATGACTGGCCTCGATGGGGTGAGCGACGAGCAGGCGGCCCGCCTCAAACCCTGGTTCGATGACGATGCCATGGTGGAGCTGACCGGCCTTATCGCCTTCCAGAACATGTCGGCCAAGTTCAACGCCGCCCTCGATATCGCGCCTCAGGGCTTCTGTCAGCTGCCGGTGCAACCGGAACGCCCTGCCCAGCCAGACAGCAAGGACGCCTGATGAACCGGACCCGCCTGCTGCTTGCACTGGTGATGGGTAGCCTTATCGGCGCCTTTTTTGCCCTCGATCTCGGTCGTTACCTCACTCTGGACGCCTTGCAGGCACAGCAGGCGACAGTGGCGCAATGGGTCGACAGCCACTTTGTCTCGGCCAGCCTGCTGTTCGTGCTTATCTATGTGCTGAGCACCGCTCTCTCCCTGCCCGGTGCCAGCCTGCTCACCCTGGGTGGCAGCGCGGTGTTCGGCGTCGGCTGGGGGCTGCTGCTGGTCTCCTTTGCCAGCACCCTAGGCGCGACCCTGGCCTTTCTCAGCGCCCGCTTTCTGCTGCGCGACTGGGTCACCGCCCGCTTTGGCGACAAGCTGGCCACCTTTCAGTCCGGCATGGCGAAGGAGGGGGCCTTCTATCTGCTGAGCCTGCGCCTCATCCCCATCTTCCCCTTCTTTCTGGTCAATCTGCTGATGGGGCTCACCCCCATCAGAGTCAGCACCTACTACTGGGTCAGCCAGCTTGGCATGCTGCCCGGCACCTTCGTCTATGTACTGGCGGGCAGCGAGCTTGGCCAGTTAACCAGCACCGGCAATATCCTCTCCCCCGGCCTGATGGTCGCGCTGACCCTGCTGGGGCTGATGCCCTGGCTGGTCAAGAAATTGACCACACACCTTGCGCAGCGGCGCCTGCTCGCCCCCTACCGCAAACCCGCTCGCTATGACTACAACCTGCTGGTGATCGGTGCCGGTGCAGGTGGGCTGGTTACCAGCTATATCGCGACAGCGGTGAAGGCCAAGGTGGCGCTCATCGAGAAGCACAAGATGGGGGGCGATTGCCTCAACAGCGGCTGTGTCCCCTCCAAGGCGCTGATCCGAAGCGCCCGCTTTGCCGCAGAGCAGCGTAAAGCCGATGAGCTGGGCTTTAGCCCAAGCCACTCCCGCGCCGATTTTGCCGCCGTGATGGAGCGGGTGGCTGAGGTTATCAAGGAGGTCGAGCCCCACGACTCCATCGAACGCTATCAGGGGCTTGGAGTGGAGTGCATCGAAGGAGCGGCACGACTGGTCTCCCCCTGGGAGGTAGAAGTCAATGGCCAGCGCCTCGCCAGCCGCCATATCGTTATCGCCACCGGCGCCCGGCCGCTGGTGCCCAAGCTGCCGGGGCTGGAACAGGTGCCTTACCTCACCTCGGATAGCCTCTGGCAGCTGCGCACTCCACCGCGTCGCCTGCTGGTGCTGGGCGGTGGCCCTATCGGCTGCGAGCTGGCCCAGAGCTTCGCCCTGCTCGGCATTCCCGTGACCTTGGTGGAACTCTCGGAGCAACTGCTACCCCGCGAAGAGAGAGAGGTAGCCGACGCCCTGGCAGGGCAGATGAGCCGCGATGGCGTGCAGCTACTCACCGGCTGGCGCGCCGAACGAGCCGACTATCTGCCCGCAGCCAAGGGGAATCTCCCCATCCGGCTGCAACTGCGCCGGGGCGATGAGACACAAGTGGTGGAAGGGGATCAACTGCTGCTGGCACTGGGTCGGGTCGCCAATGTGAGCGGCTTCGGGCTCGAAGCGTTGGGAGTCGAGCTTGCCCCCCGCGGCACCATCGCGGTCGATGGCTTCCTTGCCACCAACTTCCCCAGCATACTGGCTGTAGGAGACGTAGCGGGCCCTTACCAGTTCACCCACTTCGCCGCCCATCAGGCCTGGTATGCGGCGGTCAATACCCTGTTTGGCCAGTTCAAGCGCTTTCGGGCCGACTATCGGGTCATTCCGGCGGCCACCTACACCACGCCGGAGATTGCCCGGGTCGGCCTCAATCGCAAGGAAGCCGAAGCGCAGGGGATTCCCTTCGAGGCGACCCGCTTTGAGCTGGCTGAGCTGGATCGTGCCATTGCCGATAGCGAGCGCCACGGTTTTGTCGAGGTGCTGACCGTGCCGGGCAAGGATACTATCCTTGGCGCCACCATAGTGGGCACTCACGCCGGTGAGCGGATCGCCGAGTTCGTGCTCGCCATGCGTCACCGCCTCGGCCTTGGCAAGATCCTCGGCACCATTCACGCCTATCCCACCCTGATGGAGGGGAACAAATACGTGGCAGGTGAATGGAAACGGGCCCACCAGCCCACCCGGGTGCTGGCGTTGCTGGCCCGTTATCACCGCTGGCGCCGTGGCGCCTGACAACTAGAGAAACGTTTATGCTCAAGCCATTCTCACTGCTCGGCTCACACCTCAACTCTCGGCTCAAACAGCGGCTAAATGCGCTGCTGTGCACCCTGCCACTGCTGGCCAGCGGCCCGCTGTTAGCCACCCCTGATGACAACTGGCAACAGACCCTTGAGGAGGCGAAGGGGCAGACCGTCTACTTCAACGCCTGGGGCGGCAGCCCGGAGATCAACGCCTATCTGGTGTGGGCCGGGCAGGAGCTGGCGCGCGACTATCAGGTCAAACTGGTGCAGGTGAAGGTGGATGACATCGCCCAGAGCGTCAGCCAGTTGCTGGCCAACAAGCAGGCGGGCAAGCAAGCTGGCGGCCCCATCGATCTGCTCTGGGTCAACGGCGAGAATTTCAAGGCGCTCAAGGAGCAGGGGCTGCTCGGCGCTCCCTTTACCTCCGAGCTGCCCAACATGGCACTGGTCGACAGCAGCCTGCCGGTGAGTGAGGACTTCACCCTGCCGGTGGAAGGGCTGGAAGCCCCCTGGGGCATCGGCCAGCTCAATCTGATGGTCGACACAGAAGAGGTCGCCAGAGCGCCCACCTCGGCAGCTGCCCTGCTGGCGTGGGCCAAGGCCCATCCCGGCCGCTTCACCTATCCCAAGCCGCCCCAGTTCCATGGCTCCAGTTTTCTCAAGCAGATCCTGCTGGAATTGACGCCAGACCCCGCCCCCCTCTATCGGGAGGCGACCGAGAGCGATTTTGCCCAACTCACCGCCCCGCTCTGGGCCTGGCTCGATGAGCTGCATCCGGCACTCTGGCGCAAGGGCAAACTGTTCCCCACCAGCGCCGCCGAAACCCGCCAGCTACTCGATGATGGCGAACTGGCCATGGCTATCAGCTTCAACCCGCAGGAGGCGCAGAGTGCCGCCCAGATTGGCGCCCTGCCCCCCAGCGTGGAGGCAGTTGCCATGGAGAAAGGGGCGCTCACCAACAGCCATTTTCTCGCCATCCCCTTCAACGCCAGTGCCCGTGCGGGTGCCAAGGTGGTGGCCAACTTCCTGCTGAGCCCGGCGGCGCAGGCGCGCAAGGCCAATCCGGCCTTCTGGGGTGATCCCAGCGTGCTGCGGGCCGATGCCCTGCCTGATTCAGCCAAGGGGCAACCGGCACTTCGCTTCAAAGCGGTGGCCGAGCCTCACCCCAGCTGGCAGCTCAAACTGGAAGCGGCCTGGGCCGAGCGTTACGGCCACTGATGAGTGCCGCTGGTCACCCGCTTTCCCGCTCCCGACCGTGGCGCCAGTTGACACGCCACCCCACTATGAGTACGGGGATGGCGGTCATTTATCTGGCACTCTTCGTCATCCCATTGCTGGCGGGGCTGTGGCAACTGCTGGCGGAGGGGATGGCCGCCTCTCATCTCGCCTTGCTGCTGGCCCAGCCAGGCCTGTGGCACTCCGCTGCGCTGAGCCTGTGGATTGGCGCCGCCTCCACCCTCGGCAGCCTGCTGTTGACCTCCTTGCTGCTGGCCCACAGCGACAGCCGGGCTTTCGGGCTGCTCCGCCGCCTGCTCTCGCCCATGCTGGCCATGCCCCACGTCGCCTTTGCCATCGGTTTTGCCTTTTTGCTCGCCCCCTCCGGTTGGCTGCTGCGGCTCATCTCGCCAGCTCTGACGGGGTTTGATCTCCCCCCCGATTGGCAGACCATCCGCGACCCTTGGGGGCTCGGGCTGATTGCACTGCTCGTTTTCAAGGAGACCCCCTTTTTGCTGCTGATGGCGATGGCCGCACAACAGCCCATCTTGCTGGCACGCCAGCAGTGGCTGGGGGCAAGCCTCGGTTTTAGCGCCCCCCAGATCTGGTGGCGCCTGCTGCTACCGGCGCTCTGGCCCGCCCTGCGCCTGCCCATCTATGCGGTGGCGGCCTACGGTGTGGCGGTGGTGGATCTCGCCCAACTGCTCGGGCCCGATGCCCCCGCCCCGCTGGCGGTGCGGTTGTGGCTCTGGTATCAGGACCCGGATCTGCTCTGGCGCGGCGCCACCGCCAGCGGCGCCCTGCTGCTGCTCGCCATCACGGCGCTGCTGATCGCCATGCTCAGATTACTGGAGTGGCTTCATCAAGAGGTGAGCAAAGGCTGCTGGCTCGATGGCAAACGGGCTGCGTCCCACTCCTTTGCCAACCGGCTCGCAGCAGGCTTTGCCTTCACCCTGATCACCCTCAATCTGGCGGTGCTAGCGGCGCTGCTGCTCTGGTCACTGGCGCGCCGCTGGCCCTTTCCCGCCCTCTGGCCGAGCCAGTGGAGCACCCGTTATTGGCTCGACCTGTTGCCGACCCTGTCGCCGCTGCTGACCACCAGCATCCTGCTAGCGCTGGCGAGCGGGGCGATAGGGCTGGCGATGGCGGTGCTGAGTCTGGAGGCACAGGCGGGCCGTCGCCCCTGGCCGCTCTGGCTCATCTGCCTGCCGCTGCTGCTGCCGCAGGCCAGCCTGCTGTTCGGCATTCGGCTCGGGGTGGACTGGTTCAGCCTCGGGTGGGGGGGCGATGGCATAGGCTGGGGCTGGGTGCTCTGGAGCCAGCTGCTGTTTGTCTTTCCTTATGTCTATTTGTGTCTGCACGGCCCCTATCGCCAGTTCGATCCGCGGATCACTCAGAGCGCCCTGCTGCTGGGGGCTACGCCGTGGCGAGCCTGGTGGCAAGTCAAAGCGCCACTGCTAGCGCGCCCGCTGCTGTTTGCCTTCAGCGTCGGAGCGGCGGTGAGTTTGGCCCAATACCTGCCGACCCTGCTCTTTGGGGCTGGCAGAGTGGTCACCATCACCACCGAAGCAGTGGCCATCGGCAGCGGCCTCAACCGGCGGCTGGCGGGGCTCTACGGCCTGCTGCAACTGCTGCTGCCGCTCGTTATCTATCTGCTGGCACTCTGGCTGCCGGCGCGGATCAATCCGGCGCTCAAGGGGGGCGGCTCACGATGAACTCTGATGATGGAAACAGCCATATGCTGAGCACCACGCCTCTTCGGCTTTACCTTGATGAAAATCTGCTGCTTTCGCTGCCCGCCCTGCAAGTGGCCCCCGGCGAGGTATTGACCCTGATGGGCCCAAGCGGCTGCGGTAAAAGCTCCCTGCTAGCGGGGCTGGCTGGAGTACTACCGAGCGCGCAGACAGATAGCGGCCCGATCCGGCTGGAGGGGGAGGTAAGGCTCGGCGAGCGGCCACTCAACACCTTGCCTGCGCAAGCACGGCGCATCGGCATGCTGTTTCAGGATGACCTGCTGTTCGACCATCTGACGGTGGCGGAGAACCTGATGTTCGGTATGCCTGCGACCATCAAGGGAAAATACGCTCGGCGGGAAAAGGCATTGACAGCGTTAACGCAGGTCGCGCTGGTGGATCAGGCTGACAAGCTGCCGCAGTTGCTGTCAGGGGGTCAGCGGGCGCGGGTCAGTCTGCTGCGGGCACTGTTGGCGGAACCCGACGCCCTGCTGCTGGACGAGCCCTTCTCCCGCCTCGACAAGCCGCTGCGGGCGGCCTTTCGCGAACTGGTGTTCGCGCAGATCAAAGCGCTGGCCATCCCCGCCATCCTGGTGACCCACGATGCGGAAGACGCGCCGGGCACCATACTCCACCTCACCGAATCCTGTTTTTGACCGAGGAGTTCACCTTGTTTGACCGCCATCTGATCCCCGTGATCCGCAGCCCCCTCGCCCAGCTTGCCAAACCGCTCTGCCGCGCCGGGGTCAGTGCCAATCAGGTGAGCCTCACCGGCTTTGCCATCGGCATGCTGGCGCTGCCGCTGCTGGCCTTTGGCTGCTATCAGTGGGCACTCGCGGCCATCCTGCTCAACCGACTGCTGGACGGGCTCGATGGCGCCGTGGCGCGGGAAACCGGCATCACCGACTGCGGCGGCTTTCTCGACATCACGCTGGATTTTATCTTCTACGCCGCCGTGGTACTGGGCTTTGCCCTCGCCGCCCCCGCCAATGCACTACCCGCCGCCACCCTGCTGTTTGCCTTTATGGGCACAGGGTCGAGCTTTCTGGCGTTTGCCATCATGGCGGGCAAGCGGGGGATCGACAATCCGGTCTACCACCACAAATCCCTCTACTATCTGGGCGGCCTCACCGAGGGGAGCGAGACCATCGCCCTCTTTGTGCTGATGTGCCTGTGGCCCGCCGCCTTCGCCCCGCTCGCCTACGGCTTTGCCCTGCTCTGCGCCATCACCACCCTGACCCGGCTCTGGAGCGGTTATCACACTCTGCGCCCCCCCCAGCCCTAAACTGCACAGCCCTCACCGGAGGGCTAATCCATCGCACGATGAATTGGCGGCAAACAAGGCGCACGGAACACTTGCACGGGGATGACAATGTTTTACCATTGCGACACTTTTATCAGTCTCTTTGAGAACCCTATGCGTCGCCTTGCCTCTCTTCTCACTCTGTCATTATTCCCCCTGCTCGGTGGCTGCAGCAGCGCCCCAGCGCCAAAACCCGTGGTCGTCCCCCAACCCAAGAGCGCCTTTATCAATCAGGCGCCATCGAGCAAACCCGTTTATACACAAGGGGTTAGCAAGGGGGACTTCGCCAATCGCCCCAACGTGGACCGGTTCGTCCAGAAGATGGTCGAAAAGCACGGTTTTGACAACGCCCAGCTGCATCAGGTGCTGGCACAGGCAGAGCGTTACGACTGGATCATCCGCCTGATGGATGCCCAGGCGCCGACCACCGCCAAGCCCACCGGCCCGACTGGCGCCTGGAACCGCTATCGCGCCAAGTTCATCACCCCCGACAACGTACAGAACGGCGTCAACTTCTGGCGTGAATACGCAAGCGAGCTGAACCGGGCGGAGCAAATCTACGGGGTGCCGCCGGAGATCATCGTCGGCATTATCGGGGTGGAGACCCGCTGGGGCCGGGTGATGGGCAAGACCCGCATTCTGGATGCGCTGGCCACCCTGGCGTTTGATTATCCGCGCCGCGCCGAATTCTTCACCAGCGAGCTGGAAGCCTTCCTGGTGATGACCCGCGATGAGGGGATGGACCCCACCGAACCCAAGGGCTCCTATGCGGGCGCCATGGGCTACGGCCAGTTTATGCCCTCCAGCTTCCAGCGCTATGCGGTGGACTTTGACGGCAACGGCCACACCAACCTGTGGGATCCGGTGGATGCCATCGGCAGCGTCGCCAACTACTTCAAGGCCCACGGCTGGGAGAAAGGCCAACCGGTTGCGGTGCGCGGTCAGGGCCAACTGCCCGGCTATGAGCATGGCTTCCAGACCCGCTACCCGGTCGCTACCCTGCGCCGCGCAGGGCTGACCCCCACCAGCAGCCTTGGCAACCACAGCGAGTCGAGCCTGCTGCGCCTCGATGTCGGCACCGGCTACCAATACTGGTACGGCCTGCCCAACTTCTACACCATCACCCGCTACAACCACAGCACCCACTACGCGATGGCGGTGTGGCAGCTGGGTCTGGCGGTGAAAGAGGCCAAAGGCGGTTACTGAATCATTTGCTTATAAACGCGAGGCAGGCCTGTCCAGGCCCGCCTCGTCTGCACTCCACACGGCGCCTACTGGCACCGTGTCGGTTTAAAGCATCCCGGCCGCGGCCAGTCTGTCCAGCTCAGCGATCAGCTGGGTCGGCTCTGCGCGTTGGGTGTAGTCCACATTGACGAAGTGGTAGCGCACCACCCGATCCTGGCCAAGGATATACGTCGCCGGGACAGGCAAAGTAAAACTGTCATCCCCGTTGCTGGCCGGAATATCGATACCAAAACGCTCATAAATTGGGCGCAGCACCTCGGGCAGCTCGAATACCAACCCCAGCGAAGCCGACACCCGGTTGCCTTCATCGCTGAGCACGGTGATCGCCAGCTCGTTGGCGGTGAGAGTGTCCTGCGCGGTTGTTGGCATCTCGGGAGTCAAACCGAGGAGGGTGACCCCCCGTTTCACAAGCTCGGGCAAAGCGATATTGAGTGCCTGCATCTCGAGATTGCAATAAGGACACCAACCACCTCGATAGATGTTGAGCACCACAGGCCCCTCAGCCAGATAGTGGGAGAGCGGGCGCACCACCCCGTGCTGATCGGGCAACGTAAAGTCAGGAAACTGATCGCCAGTGACAAATGCCCCTTGTCCCAGTCCGCTCGCCCGTAGCGCTTCTGTTACCCCCTCCATCACCGCCAGTACATCACCAGGGACTTTAGTTCGCTTTATCGCATCGTACTCTTTGATTTTTTGCTCAAGTGTGGGCATGATTACCATCCTTTCTGTAGTGGTCACTACAATATCAAACAAGCCACCAACACTGGTCAAGATGTTTTTTAGTGATCACTACAAAAAGACAACGCAAGCAGGAATCGAAATGGCAAGACCGGCATCATTTGACAGAGAACAAGTTCTGGAGATTGCCCTCAACAGCTTCTGGGAAACTGGCTTCAGCAACACTGGCATCGCCACACTCGTTGACAGAATGGGGTTGAAGCCCAGCAGCCTGTACGGCGCCTTCAGCTCAAAAGAGGGATTGTTTATCGAAGTGTTGCAGCGCTATTCAGCACAGAGTCTGGCGCAGATCGAACTGTTGCTGGCCTCGGCAGATTCTCCCCTAGCCGGTGTGCGAGCCCTGCTCGATGCTGTAGCTCGGGATGCCATAGCCAGCGAAACACATCGTGGCTGCCTGCTGGTCAATACCCTGCTGGAAGTGGGGCGCCAAAATCCAACGATTCAGCATGAAGCCAGCGTGCACTTAGCCGAAGTGGAAAAGCGGGTGGCCAATAACTTGCGCCAGGCACAAGCCGTTGGAGAACTGGCCGCCGAGCGCGATATCGACACCCTCGCGGCTTTGTTGATGACTATGGTGTGGGGAATGCGCGTACTGGGTCGCACCCATCCACCTGCCGCCAAGGTACAGGCAGTGTTGGCCCAGATACAGGCCATGCTTTAAGCCACAGACCAGCAGCCCCTCGCACAATTCGTAGCCACCACAGAAAAACAGAGGAGCCGATTTGGCTCCTCTCTTCACCTTGTCTTTAGCCCGAGGACCCGGGCGCTGACGTGATGCGCTGCTTAGACACCTGCCTTAGCCAGTGCCGCGGAGACGATCTGCTGGGCTTCCTGCTGGATGAGGTCGAGGTGCGTGTCGCCCTTGAAGCTCTCCATGTAGATCTTGTAGATGGACTCGGTGCCGGAGGGGCGCGCCGCGAACCAGCCGTTCTCGGTCACCACCTTGAGACCGCCGATGGCGGCATCGTTGCCCGGCGCCTTGGTCAACTTGGCGATGATGGGCTCACCGGCCAGGGTTGAGGCTTCCACCAGTGCCGGATCCAGCTTGGAGAGCACCGCTTTCTGGGCACTGTTGGCCGGTGCGTCGATACGACGATAGCTGGAGCGGCCAAACTTGGCTTCCAGTGCGTCGTAGTGGGCCTGCGGATCCTTGCCGGTCACCGCCAGAATTTCCGCCGCCAGCAGCGCCAGAATGAAACCGTCCTTGTCGGTGGTCCAGACGGTGCCATCTTTGCGCAGGAAGGAGGCGCCCGCGCTCTCCTCGCCGCCAAAGCCGAACTCGCCGCTGTAGAGGCCATCCACGAACCACTTGAAGCCGACCGGCACCTCTTTCAGGGTGCGGCCAATCTCGCCGGCAACCCGGTCGATCATCGAGGAGGAGACCAGCGTCTTGCCGACGGCCGCATCCGCAGACCAGCCGGTACGATGGGTAAACAGATACTGGATCGCCACCGCCAGATAGTGGTTCGGGTTCATCAGGCCTGACTTGGTGACGATGCCGTGACGGTCGTAGTCAGGGTCATTGCCAAGGGCGATGTCGAACTTGTCCTTGAGCGCGATCAGGCTCGCCATGGCGAACGGGCTGGAGCAGTCCATCCGGATCTTGCCGTCTTTATCCAGGGTCATGAAGGAGAAGGTCGGGTCGACCTTGTAGTTCACCACCTCGATATTCAGGCCGTAGGTCTTGGCGATGACGTCCCAGTAGGCGACACCGGAGCCGCCCAGCGGATCGACACCGATCTTGATGCCCGCGTTCTTGATGGCATCCATGTCCAGCACGTTCTTCAGATCATCCACATAGGGGGTGACATAGTCGTACTCGACCACGAACGGGCTCTTGAGCGCTTCGGCGAACGGCATCCGTTTCACGCCAGCCAGACCCGCTTCCAGAATCGCGTTGGCACGGTCCTCCACCCACTTGGTGATCTCCCCTTCGGCGGGGCCACCGTGAGGCGGGTTGTACTTGAAGCCACCATCTTCCGGCGGGTTGTGGGACGGAGTGATCACCACGCCGTCAGCACGGGCAGCCGGTTTGCCTGCATTGTGGCGCAAGATGGCGTGAGAGATGACAGGGGTCGGGGTAAAGCCGAGGCCAGCCTGAATGCGGGTTTCAACGCCGTTGGCGGCCAGCACTTCGACGGCGCTGGCAAAGGCGGATTCGGACAGGGCGTGAGTATCCATGCCGACAAACAGCGGGCCAGTAATGCCGGCCTGCTGGCGATACTCCACCAGGGCCTGGGTCACAGCCAGAATATGGGATTCGGTAAAGGCGCTGTGCAGGGCGCTGCCGCGATGGCCGGAGGTACCGAAGGCAACTCGCTGCTCGGGGCGGCTCATGTCCGGCTTGTTGAGGTAGTAGGCGCTGACCAGACGGGGGATGTTAGTCAGATCGCTTAAACGGGCCGGTTGACCGGCGTGGGAATGCTGAGCCATGGCGTTTTCCTTGCGTAATGGCGGCCTTGCCGGGCAAGGCCTGAGTCTTGAAGAATCGTTAAATGGCGCCACACACCTGCGCGATCACCTCTTCGCCATAGCCCATGCTGGCCATCAGCTGGGCAACCATGTTCTGCTTGCGGCTGGTGTTGGTGTTGGTGATCACCCAGAACGGGGTCTCCGGTACCGGCTTGGGCTTGGTGGTGCTACCACTGGCGCGCAGAGCCTCGGGATCCTGCGAGAAGTAGACGCGCTTGCGCCCCTTGATTTCGGTGGCCTGGGTAAAGCCTTCCGGGTTATCCCGGTAGAGGGTACTCAGCACCAGCATGAAGCGGTTGATGGACTTCTCTTCTTTTTGCAGCTCACCAGAATCGAGCAAGGCTTGCAGCCCTTGTTGGGTGGCTACGGTACTGGGCTGCGCGACAGCAACGGGCTCGGCAACCGGCACACGTTGGTGAGCAGGCTGTTCCAGCAGACGGCGCAGGATATCGGAGGCACTCTCACCAATGTGCCGGGTCTGGCTGGCGATATAGAAGTAGAGATCGTCATCAAGCTCGATGGTTTTCATAGGGATGCGCTGGACTCGTCGAAATTCGGATGCGGCGATTATACATAGGCAAACCCGACAGCCCAAGCAAGGGGCTGGCAGATGTACATGAATCTCATCGAGAATACGGCATAATAGCGGGCCAAGTGTGTGATCAGCCGCACTGATAGCCGATCCGGACGGGATTTTTTAGAAAAAAAACCACATAAAATCCCAATCCATTGGACGAAATCCTTTTCTTTCCAGTGCGTTAAATAAAACAGCGATACGCACCCACGACCGACAAGGTGTCATTTTGCAACAAAACAGCATATTGAACTTCAAGGAGCAGGGTCAGGGGCCGGCGGTCATTCTGATCCACGGCCTGTTTGGCAGCCTCGACAACCTCGGCCTGCTGGCCCGTGCTCTCTGTGAACAGTACCGGGTCATCAGCGTCGATCTGCGCAACCACGGAGCCTCCTTTCATAGCAGCGAGATGAGCTATCCGGCGCAAGCGGCCGACATCCTGACCCTGATGGATCGGCTGGAGATTGCCGAAGCGGCCCTGATTGGCCACTCGATGGGTGGCAAGGTGGCGATGCAGCTCGCCAAGCTGGCGCCAGAGCGGGTGACCAAACTGGTGGTGGCCGACATGGCGCCGGTCGCCTATCCCCACTCCCGCCACCAGAATGTCTTTGCCGGACTCAACGCCACACTGCGCACGCCGCCGCAAAGCCGCAGTGAAGCGGAAGCCATGCTGGCGCAGCATATCGAGATCGCCGGGGTACGCCAGTTCCTGCTCAAATCCTTCGCCAAAGGTGAATATGGCTGGAGTTGGCGCTTCAATGTGCCCGCCCTTGAGCAAAACTACGCCAACATCATGGGCTGGCCAGAGGATGAGCATCGCTTCGAGGGGCCAGTGCTCTTTATCAAGGGGGGGGATTCCGATTACATGCAGCCCCAATACAGCGAGACGGCACTGGCCCAATTCCCGGCGGCAAAGGTGCGTGTCATCGCGGGTACCGGCCACTGGTTGCATGCGGAAAAACCGGCTCTGTTCAACAAATTGGTTGTGGATTTCCTGTCGACAGGCGGTTAACAGTTTCAAATCCTTTGTGATATAGTGCGCCGGTCATAAGGAGTGTGCGCAATCCATGCTAAGTGAACATATCGACCTGATCGAAAGTTTGGGCCTCAAGTTATTCTTTGTGGCCATTTTCATATTGATTGGCCTGGCCATTCAGGACGTGCTCAAGCGCGGCAACGTGCCCCGTTTCGGTCGTTTTATCGTCTGGTTGGTACTGTTTCTGGGTTGTGCGGGTTTTGTCGCCAAGGGGCTGATCGAACTGGGCTGGGAAGGCTCAGGACTCGGCTAACTTATTTTCATCTGTGATGTATGGCCAAACAGCAAACTGATCGAACAACACTGGATCTGTTCGCAAATGAGAAGCGCCCCGGCAGGCCAAAGACCAATCCACTCCCCCGCGAGACCCAGCTCAAGATCAACAAGCGTAACCAGCTTAAGCGCGATCGGGAAAATGGGCTGAAGCGGGTAGAGTTAAAGGTGGAGGCCGAGTTGCTGGAGCGCCTGAACCAACTTGCGTTACAACAGAACATCAGCCGAGCCGAGCTGATCCAATCTATCCTGAAACAACAGATTGAGTCCGCCTTTGCGGTGGACATTGCAGTCTGAGCGTCGAGCATTAACACCAAATACGGGTAACTAAACACTATGGCAAGTGTAGGTCTGTTTTTTGGCAGCGATACCGGTAACACCGAAGCTGTCGCCAAGATGATCCAGAAAGAGCTGGGCAAAAACCTGATTGAAGTCCGTGACATCGCCAAGAGCAGCAAGGCCGACATCGAGAGCTTTGATCTGCTGATGTTCGGCATCCCGACTTGGTACTACGGCGAAGCCCAGGCCGACTGGGACGACTTCTTCCCCGATCTGGGCGAAATCGACTTCACCAACAAGCTGGTCGCCATCTTCGGTTGCGGTGATCAGGAAGACTATTCCGAGTACTTCCTCGACGCCATGGGCACCCTGCGCGACATCGTTGAAGCAAAAGGCGCCATCATCATCGGTCACTGGCCGACTGCCGGCTACGAGTTCGAAGCCTCCAAGGCACTGGTCGATGACAAGCACTTTGTCGGTCTGGGTATCGATGAAGATCGCCAGCCGGAGCTGACCGCCGAGCGCGTCAAGGGCTGGTGCAAGCAGCTGCACGAAGAGATGTGCCTGGGCGAGCTGGAGTAATCCGCCTCCCTTCATTTCTCTGACAACAAGGGCCCCGACGGGGCCCTTGTTGTATCTGCAAGTGGCAATGCCTGCCTTCATTCTCCCCTGTTATTCACCTCTGTGCTCCGGTTTGGCTCGCACATAGAGGGTGCGCTTGACCTGCGCCACCAGTTCGCCGCTCTTGTCCTGCACCGAGACCTCGAATTCTGGGAAGTGTTTGTTGCCACCTTCGGTCGCCGCCACGATTTCGGCCAGCTTGCCCTCGGTCAGGTTAAACTCGGCCACCAGCTTGCCCTTGCCCGGCTTGATGTAGTTGATGCTGCCCGCCTTGTCCCAGACGTAGTAGCGATTCTTGAAGTAGCCCATCAGCATCAGCGGATAGATGGGGTCAGTCATGGCAAACATGCTGCCGCCAAACTGGGTGCGGTTGGCATTCTTGTTCCACCAGCGGGATTTCAGGGTCACCCGACAGTAGCGAAAGTCATCGCTCAGGGTCTCTATCTTGATACCGGCCCCCCAGAAAGGGGGCCAGGCGTTGAGTGCGCGGCGCACCCAGGCCGCATTGTCAAAAAGCCAATCCATGGATCTCATCCGACCAGAAATATGAAAGTTACATCTTATCAACATCTGCCATGCCAGCAAGTCGGACGACACGATTGATTATTTCAATCCAACCGGCCATTTATGGCTAAACCCCTTGAATTGCTGGGTTTATTTTTAGGGAGGCTACGACCTATAATGACAGGCCAAGCGAGTTCAAGGTTGCCATTCCTGCGGCAGTCCATCAGAATAACCCCACCTTCGAGAATGCGAATAAGTAGAATATGGCAGACAACAACCAAGCGTTAAAAAAGGCCGGGCTCAAGATCACCTTGCCCCGGGTCAAAATCCTGGAAATCCTGCAACAGCCGGACTGCCAGCACACCAGCGCCGAAGATCTCTATAAAAGACTGATCGACCTGGGTGAAGAGATTGGTCTCGCTACCGTCTATCGCGTTCTCAACCAGTTTGATGATGCCGGTATCGTTACCCGTCACCACTTCGAAGGTGGCAAGTCGGTATTCGAGCTGGCCACTCAGGAGCACCACGACCACCTGGTTTGCCTCGACTGCGGCAAGGTGATCGAGTTCTCCGACGAAGTGATCGAACAGCGTCAGCGCGAGATCGCCAAGAAATTCAATATCCGTCTCACCAACCACAGCCTCTACCTCTACGGTCATTGTGCTACCGGTGAGTGCAAGCACGACGAATAAGTCGCCCGCGACTTGCAGATAACGGACAATAAAAAAGCCAGCATCAGCTGGCTTTTTTATTGTCCGGCGCAGGCCTTTGGCATCGCACAGGGCAGGGTCTCCCCTGCCCCATCGGCTTAGCCTTCGACTTTGCCCCAAGAGTCGCGCAGGGCAACGGTGCGGTTGAACACCAGATGCTCCGGGCTGGAGAGCTTGTTGTCGGCGCAGAAGTAACCTTCACGCTCGAACTGGTAAGCTTGCTCCGGCTTGGCGTTTTTGAGCGACGCCTCGACACGGGCACCCTCGATGATCACCAGGGATTCCGGATTCAGGGCGGCTTCGAAGTCATCCTCGGCACCCGGGTTCGGCACCTTGAACAGACGATCGTAGAGACGTACTTCCGCTGGCAGGGAGTGAGTGGCGCTGACCCAGTGGATCACCCCTTTCACTTTGCGGCCATCGGCCGGATCCTTGCCCAGAGTCTCGGGATCGTAGGAGCAGTAGATGCAGGTGACTTTGCCATCGGCATCTTTCTCGATGCGCTCGGCCTTGATCACATAGGCATTGCGCAGACGCACTTCCTTGCCCAGCACCAGACGCTTGAACTGCTTGTTCGCCTCTTCTTTGAAGTCCGCTTCGTCGATGAAGATTTCACGGGTAAAGTTCAGCTCGCGGGTACCCATCTCGGCATTGCTCGGGTGGGCCGGGGCTGTCAGCACTTCGTCGGCAGCCAGGTTCTCGATGACCACCTTCACCGGATGCAGCACGGCCATGGCGCGCGGTGCATGCTCGTTGAGGTCTTCGCGGATGCAGGCTTCCAGCATGCTCATCTCGACGATGTTGTCCTGCTTGGTGACGCCGATGCGCTTGCAGAACTCGCGGATGGAGGCCGGGGTGTAACCACGACGACGCAGACCGGAGACGGTCAGCATGCGCGGGTCGTCCCAACCATCGACGTGCTTCTCGGTCACCAACAGGTTCAGCTTGCGCTTGGACATGACGGTGTATTCGAGGTTCAGACGAGAGAACTCGTACTGACGGGGGTGGCAGTCGATGGTGATGTTGTCCAGCACCCAGTCGTACAGACGACGGTTGTCCTGGAACTCCAGGGTGCAGATGGAGTGGGTGATCCCTTCCAGCGCGTCCGAGATGCAGTGGGTAAAGTCATACATCGGGTAGATGCACCACTTGTCACCGGTCTGGTGGTGGTGGGCAAACTTGATGCGGTAGATAACCGGATCACGCATCACCATGAAGGGGGATGCCATGTCGATCTTGGCGCGCAGGCAGGCGGTGCCTTCGGCGAACTCGCCGTTCTTCATTTTGGCAAACAGCGCCAGGTTCTCTTCCACACTGCGATCGCGGAACGGGCTGTTCTTGCCAGCTTCAGTCAGGGTGCCACGGTACTCGCGCATCTGCTCGGGCGTCAGCTCGTCCACATAGGCCAGACCCTTTTCAATCAGCTCGATGGCGTAGCCGTGCAGCTTGTCGAAATAGTCGGAGGAGTAGCAGATCTCGCCATTCCACTGGAAGCCGAGCCACTGTACGTCCTGCTTGATGGACTCTACGTACTCGATATCTTCCTTCACCGGGTTGGTGTCATCGAAACGCAGGTTGCACTGGCCCTGATAGTCGCGGGCGATGCCGAAGTTCAGGCAGATGGATTTGGCGTGGCCGATATGGAGATAACCGTTCGGCTCGGGCGGAAAACGGGTATGCACGCTGCTGTGCTTACCGCTGGCCAGATCTTCATCAATGATCTGACGAATAAAGTTAGTTGGGCTGTTCGCCTGACTCATGGCTCACCTCAAAAAAGCGTCACTGGCGGAAGTTGTGCCGGCTGGCACCCTCATCCCCCCGCCGTCAAGCCGGGTATGATCCCTTATTACGGGCGCTGTCTCAACCTGAATTTGGCACTTCCGGGCCATTTCCCGGCCATTGCACCGCTAAAAACGGCGTGGCTTGCCACATTGCACACCAAATGCATAAAAAAGCCCCGCACTGGGCGGGGCTGAAAGTGATGAAAAACGCAAAACAGACAATTACACACAACAAAGGCTCACACGCACAGTCAACCTTTCCCAAACCCGATGCGCCATCGCCCTTGGGAAAGGCGGGTCTTGCGACCCACCTCATGTTAACGGTTGACTGCTATCAGTTCAGTTCGGTGACACGGCTGGTGCGTTTGCCATCGAAGCTGGTGGTACGCAGGTAGACCTTGCCATTCACGCTCGGCTTGGCCGCGGCGTCATAGGCACTCCAGTTGGTACCGTCCAGGCTGTACTGGATGGGCAGACCCGGCAGATCCACGTTCGCTTCCAGCACACCGTTCACTACCTTGGCACCCGGTACGGAGAGGCGGTATTCAACACCGGCCTGATCCAGTTTCGGCAGCACGCGCTGACCCAGTACGTTGGCAAACTGGTTCCACTCTTTGTTGAGGGTGGCCTTGTTGACGAACTTGGTCTCGCCGGAGAACTCACGACCCTTCACATAGTTCAGCTCGAAGCCACCTTTGTGCCAGGCACGCTCGGCCACGGAGAAGATACGCGGGTAGACCATGTACTCGTACTGAGCATCGGTACGCACGGTTTCACTCCACTGCTGACCGGAGATCCCCTTGAACTTGACCGGATCCTGGTCACCCTTGGCCACGAAGGCGTTGCCGTCGCGATCAACCGAGGTCTCGGCGTTCTGTGGCAGGTTTTCCGGGGCGAAGGCAAACACCTTGCGCGTGTCGTTGAAACGGGTTGCCCAGTAGTAGCCACGCTCAGCCGGGTGTACTTCGTTCGGGAAGTCGAAGTAGAGGTAATCCGGGTTGGACAGCACTACTTGGTAACCCTTGTGCGCCCACTTCATCGCTTCGTTGAAGCCACCCCAGTAGAGGGTTTCCCAGAAGTTGACACGGGTGTTGTCGGTGGCAAAATCCTTGGCTCCGCTGGCGTACTTCAGACCATCTTCCCACGCCTGCAGGGTAGAGAAGCCGCGGTCTTTGACCATCTGGCCCACTTCCTTGGCGAAGTAAACCGGCAGCTCGCCCACTTCCTTGATCTTGCCTTCGTCGATCATCTTCTGGCACATCGGGGACTTGCCAAACGGCTTGTCCTGCTTGCTGGAGTCGACGTTACCTTTCCAGGCGACCAGCTCTTCTTTCTTGGTGACGGCCGGATCCTGATAGCCACCGCCCTGCATGATGTTCTTAGCCTCATCACCACCGTAGTGCCATGCGGTCAGCGGCTGACCGGCGGCCTGGTGCATCTGGGCAACTTCATCCATTACCTTGGCCACGAAGGTGGCAGCACCTGGCTGGCAAGGGTTAATGAAGGACATCTTGTCGTAGAACTGGACTGAGGTGACGTTGGAGGTGTCAGCCGGATCAGTCAGACGGAACTGGTTGGCTTCCGCTTCTTTGCCTTCCGCCATCAGACGCTTGTAGCGCGCTTCCATGGAGACCACGGCAGCACGGGCGTGGGCCGGCATGTTGATTTCGGGGATCACAGTCACACCGCGAGCCTTGGCATAACGCACCAGATCCACGTAGTCAGACTTGCTGTAGAAACCGGAACCCTGGTTGTCGCTGGTCGGGCCGGAACCCAGTTGCGGCATCAGGCACTTGGTTTCGGACTCGTCGTGGCAACGCTGGCTACCGACCTGGGTCAGCTCCGGCAGACCCGGGATCTCCAGACGCCAGCCTTCATCGTTGGTCAGGCCAAGGTGCAGCACGTTGAGCTTCATGGCAGACATCTGGTCAACCAGCTTCTTCATGGTATCCAGGCTGCGGAAGTGGCGGGCCACGTCGGTCTGCATGCCACGGTATTCAAAGCGCGGCGCATCCTCGACGGTCATCGGGCTCACCAGCTTGTCATCAACACCCAGCAGGGAGATCAGGGATTGTGCCCCCCAGAAGGCGCCATCGATGTCGCGACCCTGGATCACTGTGCCCTTCTGACCGATGGTCATGTCATAGCCTTCAGCCTGCTTGAGCTTGCTGCCGAGCTTGATGGTCACCGGGTAGCCGGTGTCGGAGAGGGTAACACCCAGCTTGGTCAGTTGAGCCTTCAGAGCCTCGGCGCGATCGCTCGGCAAGTCCAGGGCATTGAGTTTGATGGTGGAGAAGTCAACCTGCGGGCCAGCTTTGACTACCTGCTTCATCGGGGTCGGCAGGATCTGGTTGTCAATCTTGCCAGCAGGCAGCAGGGTGCTGGTCTGGTTGGCCGCGAAACGGGTCTCGCTGTTCATCAGGATGTTCTTGTCATCCTTGGTACGCTTCCAGCCATCAGCCGGCATCGGCTTCTCGTAGGTGCTGGCATCATTGATGTTGCTCATGCTGGCCAGTACTTTCGGCTCGGCACCTTCGCTGGCGACATACCAGTTCGGCATGATGTCAGATTCGAACAGTACCCAGTATTCCACCACCAGCGGCACTTCGACCGTGGCATCCTTGGCAAAGCCCTGGAACTTCTCGGTTGGCGTCAAACGATAGAGATCGCCGGTCAGGTGAGTGATGGTGAACTGGTCGTTATCCACACGCTGGATACGACGGATGGAGGAGACGTAGATGCTCCAGTCTTTGGAGGTGACGTCCGCACCGGTATTGGTCAGGTGCAGCTTGGCAACGCCACAGCTCGCCCACTCGGAACCCAGCGCCTGGCAATCGAGGCCGGCACCTGCACCGTCGTTGGTGACCACTTCATACTTGACCACCAGGTTGTTGGCGAGGGAGTCGACCACAGCCTGCTTGGCGGCATCGGCTGCCTGGACCTGGCTGACAAAAACGGTAGACATGGCAATGGCTAACAGAGAATGTTTCAAGTTCATAACTGCTGCTCTCATTTGAAGTAAAGGTTGGATTTTCTTGGCTTTTTTATATAGGGCCCCTGAGCGGGGCCCTTAGTTATGTCAACAATGGACTTAGACTTGAGGTGAGCGAGTCGCTCGATTAACGCAGGGCTTTCATCTCACCGGCGATGATTTCGGCCAATGGGCCCAGAATCACCTGCAGGTTCTGCTCACCGAGTTTGACCACACCGGCAGCACCCAGGGCTTTCAGCTTGCGCTCATCGACGATGCTGCGGTCTTTCAGAGTCAGACGCAGACGGGTGATGCAGGCATCGATGGAGACCAGGTTCTCTTGACCACCCAGCACTTCCAGGTATTGCTTGGCCAGCTCGGTACGGTTGGTAGATTGAGCGGCAGCCGGAGCAGTCTCTTCGTCATCTTCACGACCCGGGGTTTTCAGGTTCAGCTTGGCAATCACTACGCGGAACACGGTGTAGTAGAGGCCGAAGAAGACCAGACCCTGAGGGATCAGCATGTACCAGTTGGTCGCCAGCGGGTTACGGCTGGAGAGCACCATATCCACCAGACCGGCACTGAAGCCGAAACCGGCCATCCACTGCATGGAGGCAGCGATGAACACGGAGATACCAGTCAGTACGGCGTGAATGACATACAGTACCGGCGCCACGAACATGAAGGAGAACTCGAGCGGCTCGGTTACACCGGTGAAGAAGGAGGCAAAGGCAGCTGCGATCATGATGGAGGCAACTTTCTCTTTGTTCTCTTTCTTGGCGGAGTGGTAGATGGCCAGAGCGGCACCCGGCAGACCGAACATCATGATGGGGAAGAAGCCAGCCTGGTACATACCGACCACGCCTTTCACCTGCTCCAGGCTCTTGCCAGCGGCCAGAGCGGCATCGATGGTAGCCTGACCACCCAGGAAGTTCGGGATGTCGTTGATACCGGCCACGTTGAACCAGAACACGGAGTTCAGGGCGTGGTGCAGACCGATCGGGATCAGCAGACGGTTGAAGAAGGCGTAGATACCGGCACCGGTTGAGCCCAGGCTCACGATGGACTCACCGAAGGAGACCAGACCACCGTAGATTGCCGGCCATACGGCCATCAGGATGAATGATACGACGATCATCACCACGGAGGTTACGATCGGTACCAGACGACGACCGGAGAAGAAGGAGAGTGCCTTGTGCAGCTCGACGTTGCTGAAGCGGTTGTACAGCTCAGCGGCGATAACACCACACAGGATACCCACGAACTGGTTGCTGATCTTGGCAAACGCGGCAGGAACCTGCTCCACCGGGATGCTCTTGATCTGGGCCACGGCACCCGGGCTCAGCAGGGTGGTAACGACCAGGAAGCCGACCAGACCTGCCAGAGCAGCAGAACCGTCTTTATCCTTGGACATACCGTAGGCGACACCGACTGCGAACAGTACGGACATGTTGTCGATAATGGCTGCGCCCGCCTTGATCAGGAAGGCAGCCAGCGCACTGTCACCACCCCAACCATTCGGGTCAATCCAGTAGCCAACCCCCATCAGGATCGCGGCGGCAGGCAATACCGCTACCGGCACCATCAGGGCACGGCCGATCTTTTGCAAATAACCGAGAATGTTCACGGTTCCTCTCCTTAGTTAATGTTTTTCTAGAAATTAAGTGCTTATCACGTTTGACGCATAAGCCATCAAGGCTTGATTGGCAGTCTAGGGCTTTTATTTCGCTGCGCAAATTAATAAACCGATAATCGTGATCGTTATCACCCAAACAAGATAAAGGTGGTGGATAGATGTGGCTTAGTTCGCAATCTTTATTTACGCTATAAAACAACTTGAATCCGTCTTAGCCAATTGCCACCGCCAAACCGGTCGCAACCCGACACAGAGGTATCCCATATGCGCCTGATCCCGTTGAAATCTGCCAGCCAAGTAGGCCTGTGGTCTGCTCGTTACATCGTTGACCGCATCAACGCGTTCAAGCCGACCAGCGATCGCCCTTTCGTACTGGGCCTGCCCACCGGTGGCACCCCGCTCAACACCTACAAGCGCCTGATCGAGTTGCACAAAGCCGGTGAAGTGAGCTTCCAGAACGTGGTCACCTTCAACATGGACGAGTACGTCGGCCTGCCGGAAGATCACCCGGAGAGCTACCACAGCTTCATGCACAACAACTTCTTCAGCCACATCGACATTCGTCCCGAGAACATCAACATCCTCAACGGCAATGCAGAGGATCTGGTGGCCGAGTGCAAGCGCTACGAAGACAAGATCAAGTCCTACGGCAAGATCCACCTGTTCATGGGTGGCGTGGGTAACGACGGCCACATCGCGTTCAACGAGCCGGCCTCTTCCCTCTCCTCCCGCACCCGGGTCAAGACCCTGACCGAAGATACCCGTATCGCCAACTCCCGCTTCTTCGGTGGCGACATGGAGCAGGTGCCCAAGCTGGCCCTGACCGTTGGTGTAGGCACCCTGATGGATGCGGAAGAGATCATGATCCTGGTTACCGGTCACGGCAAGGCACTGGCCCTGCAGGCCGCCGTGGAAGGCAGCGTCAACCACATGTGGACCATCTCCACCCTGCAACTGCATCCGAAGGGAATGATGGTGTGTGACGAGCCCTCCACCATGGAGCTCAAGGTCAAGACCGTTCGCTACTTCCAGCAGCTGGAAGCCGCCAACATCGGCCGTCTGTAAGGAGTCGTCATGTACGCATTGACCAACTGCACCCTCTACACCGGCAGCTGCGTGCTGACCGGCTACGGGGTGCTTATCGAGGGCGACAAGATTGTCGCCATCTCTCACCTGGCCGAACTGCCTGCGGGCATCGAGCAGATTGACCTCAAAGGCGCCAACCTGACCGCCGGTTTTATCGATGTGCAGCTCAACGGCTGTGGCGGGGTGATGTTCAACACAGACATCACGGTCGAGACCCTGGCAACCATGCAGGCGGCCAACCTCAAATCCGGTACCACCAGCTTCCTGCCGACCCTGATCACCAGTCCGGATGCGGATATGAAGCAGGCCGTTGCGGTGACCCGTGACTACATGGCTGCACACCCCAACGAGGTGCTGGGCGTCCATCTGGAAGGGCCTTACACCAACCTCAAGCGCAAGGGGATCCACCCTGCCGCGCAAATTCGCCAGCCAGCGGACGAGATGATCGACTTCTTCTGCGCCAACGCGGATGCCATCACCAAAATCACCCTGGCTCCGGAGCGCAACGAACCGGCCCATATCCGCCGTCTGGTGGAAGCGGGCATTCTGGTCTCGGCCGGTCACACTGCCGCCAGTTACGATCAGGCCATGGCCGGGTTCGATAACGGTATTCGCTTTGCGACCCACCTCTACAACGCCATGACCCCGACCCTCAACGGTCGCGAACCGGGCGTCGTGGGCGCCATCTATGATCGCAAGGATGTCTACGCGGGCATCATCGTCGATGGCCACCATGTGCACTGGGCCAACGTGCGTCTTGCTCACAAGGCGCTGGGGGAGCGACTGGTGCTGGTCACCGATGCCACCGCAGCAGCCGGAGCGCCGGAAGGCTTTGAGAAATTTGATTTTTGTGGCACCACCGTCTTTTTACGCGATGGTCAGTGTGTCGACGAGAATGGTACACTCGGCGGTTCCTCCCTCACCATGATTGAGGGGGTGGAAAATCTGGTCAAGCAGGTCGGATTACCGCTCGATGAAGCACTGAGAATGGCCAGCCTCTACCCCGCTCGCGCCATTGGATGGGACTCATGTCTCGGTAGTATCCAGGTCGGTAAAGTAGCCAACCTCACTGTCTTCGATCAGGACTTCACGGTCCGTGGGACCGTGGTTAACGGACACTACACACAACAGTGACATCATGACTGGCGGACAAATAGCAAACGTAGATCTTATCAAGCAGGTCAACAGTGCAGCCGTGTATCGGCTCATCGACCTGCAAGGCCCCATCTCCCGGGTCAAGATTGCCGAGTTGAGTCAGCTGGCACCGGCCAGCGTGACCAAAATAACCCGGCAACTGATCGAGCATGGCCTGATCAAGGAGACCTCTCCGCAAGCCTCAACAGGCGGGCGGCGTGCCATCTCCCTGACCACCATCAAACATCGCTTTCAGTTTGTCTCTGCCAAGCTGGGCCGCGGCTACCTGCAACTGAGTCTCTATGACCTCGATGGCAAGGAGCTCGACCAGCACGTCATTCAGGTGACCGAGATCGACCAGCAACCCGTGGTCGACATGCTGCTGCGAGAGATTGGCGCCTTTATCGATGCCAACCGCGAACGCTGTCGCAACCTCATCAGCATCGCGCTGACCATGCCGGGTCTGGTCAACCCGGAATCCGGTATGGTCATCTACACCCCCAAGTACCAGATCCGCAATCTGGGGCTGGCGAAGCTGCTTGAGAACCACTTCAACCTTCCCTGCTACGTGGGTAACGACACCCGTTCCCTCGCGCTGGCCGAACACTTCTTCGGTGAGTCCCGCGACTGCATGGACTCCATTCTGGTGAGTGTTCACCAGGGGACGGGCTCGGGGATCATCACCAAGGGTCAGGTGTTCCTCGGTCAGAACCGCAACGTCGGCGAGATCGGCCATATTCAGGTCGAGCCGCTCGGCAAGCGCTGCCACTGTGGCAACTTCGGCTGCCTCGAAACCATCGCCTCCAACGAAGCGATCATCGACAAGGTGAAGGAGCTCATCAGCCGCGGCCACCAGAGCGCGCTGCAGGAGAAGCACATCACCATTCAGGAGGTGTGCAAGGCGGCGCTGGCAGGTGATGAACTGGCCCGCAGCGTCATCGAGAACGTGGGTGAGCATCTGGGACGGGCAGTGGCCATCACGGTCAACCTGTTCAACCCGCAGAAGGTGCTGATCGCCGGTGAAATCACCGCCGCCGAAGAGATCCTCTTCCCGGCCATCCGTCGCTGCGTCGAGCATCAATCCCTGCCGAGCTTCCACCGTGGCCTGCCCATCGTGAAAGCCCGCTTCCAGAACCAGCCGACCTATGGCGGCTTTGCGCTGGTCAAGCGCGCCCTGCTGGAGGGAGATCTGCTGCAGATCATCATGGAGCAGAAGTAAGGCACTGACCTTGCGAGATAACAAAACGGCAGCCACTGGCTGCCGTTTTCTATTGTGTGCTTGCTAGCGGTTTAACCCGCCCGACATGGCTTGAACAGGTCCAGCTTGTTGTCGTAAACACGGGTCTGCACATCCATGATCCCCAGCATGGAGTGAAAGAGGTTGTCATGGGAGAAGCGCTGGCTGCTCGCCTCCGCCGCCAGGCAACCCATATCAAGCTGGCGATCGGCCTGTAACTGGGGCGAGAACCAGGTCAGCAGCGGCACCCGGGTCTGATCATCCGGCGCAAACTTGTAGGGCGTGCCGTGCAGATAGAGCCCCATAGCCCCAAGGGATTCGCCGTGATCGGAGAGATAGACCAGTCCCACATCATACTGGCTCTCCAGCGACTTGAGCTTGTCTATCAGCAGTCCCACCACCTTGTCGGTGTAGCGGATGGTGTTGTCATAGGTGTTGACCAGCTCTTCGTTGCTGCAGTTTTCAATGTCGCTACGCGGGCAGTCCGGCATAAAGGCGCGCTCGCTGGCAGGGTAACGACGAAAATAGGTCGGGCCATGGCTGCCCATCAGGTGAAAAGCCACCAGCTTGTTGCCCTTCATGCCGGCAATCTGCTGATCCAGCCCCTCCAGCAGCACCTCGTCATAGCAAGACTCCCCCTGACAGAGCGCAGGATAGGATTTGGGGAGGATCTCGATGGTCGGCACATTGCGGCACACCCCTTTACAGCCGCCATCGTTCTCTTTCCACAACACCGAGACCCCGGCATGTTGCAGCACATCGAGCAGGCCGTCACGGGAGCTGGCAAGCTGGTCATCGTAACCGCGGCGAGTGAGGTTGGAGAACATGCAGGGCACCGAGACGGCGGTGGCTGTACCGCAGGAGCGCACATTCCTGAACGACACCACCCCCTGCTCTTTTGCTGTAAAGCTGTTGGTCGCCTTGCCATACCCGTTAAGGGAGTAGTTCTGGCTGCGCGCCGTCTCCCCCACCACCAGGAACATCAAAGTCGGCTTGCTTCCCCGCGCCACCACCCTGGCATCTGTCCCCAGATGCTGGTAGGGGATCGGCGTGGCAAACAGCACATCCCGCCCATATTTGTAGAGGCCGTGCACATAGTTGGCGGGCACAATCTCTTTGGCCAGCGACTTGTTGTTGCGCCCGACCGAGGCGTAATCCTGATAGTAAAGTGACGCGACGCCCCCGATAAACAGCAGAGAGATAGCCAGTGCACCAGCCCGCCACGCCAACCCCTGATACCAGCGAGCCGGATAGCGGATCCGCAGTGACCAGAGCACCAGAACAGGCAGCAGCCCGGTCAGCAGAAACCAGAGCGCAACCGAGCCATTCAAATAGGCACCCGCCTCACCACTGTTGGTCTCCACTATGTTCTGGATCATGCCGGCATCAAAGATGACACCGTATTTGAGCATGGCGTAGCTGACGATGGAGCCAGTCAGAATGAGCACGGTAAAAAAGGGCTTGAGCACAAACCGGAACGTGAAGGGAATAAACACGGCATTGAGCGCAGCGATCAGCACCAGCGGGATCGAGATGGCAAATCCGGCTTTGACATGGGTCAGGGCGCTGAGCACCGTATAGAAATGCAAAAAGATTGGCCAGTTCAGTACCAGGGCGAAAAAGAGCACCAGCAACAGATTGGTCTGCAGTACACCGAGAGTTACACGCATAAACAACTCCTACATACCGGCCTGCAGCGCAGCGGGCCGGCCAAGCCAACAAAAACGACGGGGCCAGCGTAGGAAGTAAAACTTAAGCGCGAATTAAGAGGAGAAGCACGGCGCTCGTGCGCCCCATAACAGCACGGGGTGCTCCGTAGCCCCGAAATGGATTTTTAGTTGTCTATCCATCGGATTTTGCTAGCTTGTTGAGTAGGCATTCCAGAAATGCAGGTTAACCGATGGCACTGATCCAAGCCTCCATAGAACAGTTGCGGGTAGGCCACTATATCCATCTCCCCACCGGATGGACCAACCACCCGTTTATGTTCAATGCCTTCAAAATCAAAGATCAGCAGCAGCTGGATATCATCCGCCACCTTGATCTGAGCCTGATGATGGTGGATCCGGACAAGAGCGATCTGCCTATCGAGCCACTGTTGCGTGGCGATATCCCCGATGCCGGGCCCGATCTCGAAGAGCTGGAGTCCCTGATTGATGCCGGCCCGCCCCCTTTTGACGAAAAAGCCTTTCGCCGCTCCATGCGCGCCGCCGACAAGGCCTTTGGCCAGTCCATGAGCGAGCTGCGCGATGCGCTCGGGGCACTCAACCTCAAACCGGATGAAGGGCTGGCCAACACCGCCCAGATCGTCCGCAATGCCGCCTTCACCCTCAGTCAGCACGAGGGCCCCCTCGGGCTCCACCTGATCCGCAGTCCCCACACCGATGTCCTGCTGCAGCACAGTCTCAACGTGGCTTTCATTGCCATGTTGATGGCGCGCGAACTGGGGATGAATCCCATCGAGCTGGAAGAGACCGGGCTTGCGGGACTTATCCACGATATAGGTGAACTGAAAATTCCCAGCCAGATCACCCAAAAGCGTGGTGAGCTAAACAAGGCTGAGCAGAACTTCCTCAAGATGCATCCCCAGTACGGATTTGACATGCTGAACCAACTCAATGCCTTTGAGCCCAAAATTCGTCAGGTAGCCCATCTGCACCACGAACGGCTCGACGGTAGCGGTTATCCGCTGGGGATCAAGGGGGGGGAGATCCCGCCGCTGGCGCGGCTGATCGGACTGGTCGACTTCTACGACGAGCTGCTTCATCCCCGCAACAGCGGCACGCCGGCGGCACCGAGTCAGGCCATCAGCCAGCTCTACAAGTTATCCCAGAAGAAGTTCGACCAGAATCTGGTCAAGTTGCTGGTCAAGGTGCTGGGGGTCTACCCGCCGGGATCCCTGGTGAAACTCTCCGACGAGAGCATTGCGCTGGTACTCTCTACCGAACCCACCATGCCCCTCAAGCCGAAGATCCTGCCCTATATCAAGGCCCAGCGGCCGGAAGCGGTCGCCATGATCGATCTGCGGGAAGATGAACGCACCATCAGTGCCTTTATCAAACAGGAGGAGCTGGATGAGGGACAGCGGCAGTTCTTCAATCTGACCCGCCGCTTCTGTTACTACTTTGCATTCTGAGTTATCCCCAGAAGCTGGGGATAACTCATTGGACAAACCGGAATAATTGCACGAATCCCCACCAACAGGTTGCCATCTGATCATGTATAAAAAACGCCCAGCTAGGGGGCCGGGCGGAGCATGCCACTTCCATGTGGCGTATCCGACGGATACATTCATGCTCTATCCATCAATAGCAATCTGTCGCCTCTTACACAAATATCAATTTAACATGCTGATTTAATGTAGTTTTATCCATTTGTTCTGGCAAACTGGCGGTCCGTTGCGACCCGCAGGGCCAACCGAACAAGATCTTGATCACACTTATTCACGGGCTGGTTGTTTTTTAGGCTGGCTGATGAGGCGCGTTTTTTATGCAGTTGGTTCTCTCTTTGTTACAGCAGATGAGCGTCAGCCTGGTGATCGCCTATCTCTTCTCGAAAAGCCCGCTGCTTCGCCCGCTTGCCAACTATTCAGTGAGGATTCCTCACAAGGTACTGATATACATAATATTTTCATGTTTTTGCATCCTCGGAACCTATGTGGGCCTAGATATCGACGATGCCATCGCCAACACCCGGGCTGTCGGCGCCGTCTTGGGGGGATTATTGGGGGGACCGCTGGTGGGCTTTCTGGTGGGGCTGACCGGCGGTCTGCACCGCTATACGCTGGGGGGATTTACCGATCTCGCCTGCGCCATCTCCACCACCTGCGAGGGGTTGCTCGGGGGCATAGTGCACTGGCGACTGATGCGCTCGGGGCGAACGGATGCCCTGTTTGAACCACGCATCGCCTTCTTTACCACTCTCTATGCCGAGATCATGCAGATGGTCATCATCCTGCTGGTGGCGACCCCGTTCGACAAATCCCTGCTGTTGGTACGCACCATCGCCACCCCGATGATTCTGGCCAACTCCTGTGGCGCGGCGCTCTTTATCAGCATGATCCGCGACCAGCAGCGGATGTATGAGAAGTTCTCCCGGGTCTTCTCCGCCAAGGCGCTCAATATCGCCAACCGTACAGTGGGGATCATGAGTCAGGGCTTTACCCCACAGGCAAGCAACAAGATTGCCCGCATCATTCAGGAGGAGACCGGCGTTGGGGCGGTCGCCATCACGGACACCGAGCAGATCCTCGCCTTTATCGGCACCGGCGAAGATCACCATCTGCCGGGCACCCCCATCGCGTCAGCCATCACCATGCAGGCCATCGCCCAGAACAAGGTGCTGTTTGCCGATGGCAACAGCCAGCCCTATCGCTGCAGCCTCTCCTCCGCCTGCCAGCTGGGCTCGGTGCTGGTGATCCCGCTGCAGGGGGACAAGGGGGTGATCGGCACCATCAAGCTCTACGAGCCGAAGAAGCGACTGTTTCTCAAGATCAACCACACCCTGGGGGAAGGGATTGCCAACCTGCTGTCACAGCAGTTGCTGGCCGGTCGGCTGGAGCAGCATCAGCGGCTGCTGGTGCAGTCCGAACTCAAGCTGATCCAGGCCCAGATCAACCCCCACTTTCTGTTCAACACCCTCAACACCATCAGTGCCATCACCCGGCGCGATCCGGACAAGGCGCGGGATCTGCTGCTGCATCTGTCGCTGTTCTTTCGCAAGAACCTCAAACGCCAGAGCGGCCTTGCGACTCTGCAGGAGGAGCAGGAGCACTGCCAATCCTATCTGGAGATCGAGCTGGCCCGTTTTGGCGATCGGCTGACGGTGATAAACGAGATCCCGCCCCATCTGGCCACACTGCGACTGCCCAGCTTCACCCTGCAACCGTTGATCGAGAATGCCATCAAGCACGGCATCTCGACTCTGCTGGAGCAGGGGCGCATTCGCCTCTGGACCGATGAGCATCCCACCAGCGTCACCATCCATGTGGAAGATAATGCAGGCACCTGGCAAGCACATCCCGCTGGCGACGGTCTGGGCATGACCATCGTAGACCGGCGACTGAAAAGCGCCTTTGGCGAGCGCTATGGCGTGACTATTGCGTGCGAGCCGGAACAGTGGACCCGGGTGTCGTTCACCATCCCCAAGGAGCAACCATGATCCGCACTCTGATAGTCGATGACGAACACTACGCCCGCGAAGAGCTGAGGCAGCAGCTGGCCTGCGATCCTGCCATCGAGATCGTGGGGGAAGCGGCCAACGCCATCGAGGCGCTGCCGCTTATTCAGCGCCTCAAGCCTGATGTGGTGTTCCTCGATATCCAGATGCCCAAGCTGAGCGGCATGGAGCTGGTCGCCATGCTCGACCCCCTGCCCCGCATCGTCTTTGTCACCGCCTTTGACGAATATGCCATTCAGGCCTTTGAAGAGAACGCCTTCGACTACCTGCTCAAGCCGGTGGAGCCCGCCCGGCTCGCCAAGACGCTGGCTCGCCTCAAGCAGGATATCTCCCCGCAGCCCATCGAGCGGCTGGCCCCCACCATCGCACATATTCCGGGCTATCTGCACAATCGGGTCAGGCTGCTGCCCATCGCGCAGGTGGAGTATGCCTTCTCCGATCTGGGCGGGGTCCATGTGGCCTGTCAGGGCGAGCTGTTCCACACCCAGCTCACCCTCAAATCGCTGGAAGAAAAGAGCCCGCTGCTGCGCTGCCACCGCCAGTATCTGGTCTCCCCCAACGCCATCTTCGAGATCCGGCTGCTGGATAACCAGCTGGCAGAGATTGTCACCCCGAGCGGCGCCCGAGTGCCGGTCAGTCGTCGCTATCTCAAGGAGCTCAAAGATCAGCTGGGGCTGGACTGAGCCGCGGAGTGTGCGCCTGATCACAGCCGCCGACCGCTCGGCGCGCCAAAGCGCCGCTCGGGGAGTTTCACCTGCCAGTCAGGCGCAACCGTTTTAGACTCGCTCTGCACACTAAAAAATAACAATGCAGGAGCGTAGCAATGATCTGGTTCTTCCTCTGTGTCGGCTTACTTGTGGCCGGCTACTTCATATACGGCAAATTCATCGAACGGATATTCAGCCCGAAACCCGAGCTGAAAACCCCCGCAATCACCATGGCTGACGGGGTGGACTATGTCCCCATGTCGGACAAGAAAGTCTATCTGGTTCAACTGCTCAACATCGCAGGTGTCGGCCCCATCTTCGGCCCGATCCTGGGTGCCCTCTACGGCCCCGTCGCCATGCTGTGGATCGTCTTTGGCTGCATCTTCGCCGGTGCGGTACATGACTACTTCTCCGGCATGCTGTCGGTGCGCGCCAAGGGTGCCTCGGTGCCAACCGTGGTCGGTGAGCATCTGGGCACCGCCGCCAAGCACTTCATGAACCTGTTTGCCGTGGTGCTGCTGATGCTGGTGGGCGTGGTATTCGTGCTGAGCCCGGCAGGCCTCTTGGCCAACCTCACCTCCACCGATCTGGTCTACTGGATTGTGGCAATCTTTGCCTACTACATCCTCGCGACCATAGTCCCCATCGACAAGATCATCGGCCGCTTCTACCCCATCTTCGGCGCCCTGTTGGTCTTCATGTCGGTCGGCCTCATCGTTGGCCTGATCGCCTCCGGCAAAGGCTTCTACAACACCGGGATGGACTTCTCCAACCTGCACCCGACCGAGCTGCCGCTCTGGCCGCTGCTGTTCATCACCATCGCCTGTGGCGCGGTATCCGGCTTCCACGCCACCCAGTCACCGCTGATGGCGCGCTGCATGCAGAACGAAAAATCCGGCCGCTTCATCTTCTACGGTGCAATGATCGGTGAAGGGATCATCGCCCTTATCTGGTGCACCCTGGGTCTCTCCTTCTACGACAGCACCGAAGCGCTCAACGCTACCATGGCCAACGGCGGCCCGGCAGCCGTGGTACACGAAGTCTCCACCAGCCTGCTCGGCACCGTAGGAGGCATTCTGGCCATCCTCGGCGTGGTGATCCTGCCCATCACCTCCGGTGACACCGCGTTTCGCAGTGCTCGCCTGATCGTGGCGGACTTCCTGAAGATGACCCAGAAACCGCTGGCCAAGCGTCTGCTGATCGCCATCCCCATGTTTATCCTTGGTTTCATCATCTCCAAGGCTGAGTTCGGGGTGATCTGGCGCTACTTCGGCTGGGCCAACCAGACCACCGCCGTCATCATGCTGTGGGCTGCGGCTGCCTACCTCATCAAAGAGGGCAAGCTGCACTGGATCTGCACCATTCCCGCCATGTTCATGACTGCTGTAGTGATCACCTATCTGGCCAACGCCCCCATCGGGTTCGGGCTGGAGATGGGGACCTCCACCATCATCGGCCTGACTGCAACGGCGGCCATTACCGTGGCCTTCCTGATGAAGTTCCGCCAGCCCTTGGTCAGCAGTACCAGCGAAGGGTAAAACAGCAAAAAATTGCTGCGAAAGCAGTACAAAAAAGGCGCCTGATGGCGCCTTTTTTAATGACAAAAAGACTAATAAGACAACTGTCGAACGGCTTCAGCTTCAATACAGCAAATAGCTTTAAGATTCCGGGCAAACTGACGATAAATGTGTGATTCTTAATTGCTTTAGTGCTTGTTGGAACCCATGATTAAGCTGTGCGTCATGCCAGTGGAGGTTATAAATGGCCCTTGATTATTTTGCCCTTGGTCTGCTCGTCTTTGTCGGGCTGGTCATTTTTTATGGCGTCATCGTTATCCACGATATTCCTTACGAGATTGCCAAACATCGGAATCACCCTCATCAGGATGCCATTCATGTGGCAGGTTGGGTCAGCCTGTTTACCCTGCACGTGCTGTGGCCCTTCCTCTGGATCTGGGCAACCCTCTATCGGCCGGATCGCGGCTGGGGCTTTAGCCAGCGGCTGCAAGAAGATGAAGAGGAGCTGGCGGCCCTCAAGCAGGAGTTGGCGGATCTGAAGAGCCGTATCAACACTATCGAACAGAGTGAGCAACAGGGATAAACCATGGACCTGCTACTGATCCTGACCTACACGGCACTGTGTGTCGCCATATTCAAAATCTTCCGCATCCCGCTCAACAAGTGGACCGTCCCCACCGCAGCACTGGGCGGCGTGCTGCTCATCGGCACCCTGATCATGCTGATGAACTACAACCACCCCTACTCCGAGATGGCGCGCAACTACTACGTCTCCACCCCCATAGTGCCGCTGGTCAAGGGCCGGGTGGTTGAGGTGCCGGTACAGGCCAACCAGCCGGTGAAAAAAGGGGATGTGCTGTTTCGCATCGATGACGAGCCGTTCCGCCTGAAAGTGGAGAGCCTCACCGCACGGGTCGAATCCAACCGCGAACACCTCAAGTCCATCGAGGCGAGACTGCGCTCCGCCAGGCTGGATCGGGATCGCGCCAGCGACCTGATGCGCCGTGGCGTGGGCAAGCAGCGCGACCTCGACGTCACCCAGGCCAACGTGGACGACATCGTGGCCCAGATTGACCAGCAGAAAGCCACCCTGAACGATCTGCAGGCCCAGCTGATGGAAGCCAAGTACCAGCAGTCACAAACCGTGGTCTATGCCCCGAGCGATGGTCATGTGGTGCAATTGGCCCTACGCCCCGGCATGATCGCCACCCCCTTCATGTATCGTCCGGTGATGACCTTCATCCACAAGGATGACACCGCCTACGTCGGCTGGTTCTGGCAGAACAGCATGCAGAGACTGGCGGTGGGCGATGAGGCCGAAGTGGTGATCGATGGCGTACCCGGCAAGATCTTCAAAGGCAAGGTGACAGCCGTGGTTCCGGCCATTGCCGCCGGTAACGTGCAGGCCAACGCCGGTCTGCTGGATCAAACCACTGCGGTGCGCCCGGGTCGTCTGCCGGTGGTTATCTCCATCACCGACCCCGAGTGGGCCAAGTATCAGGTAATTGCAGGCTCCAGCGGGCAGGCTGCCATCTATACCCACTACTTCCACCATGTATCTGTGATGCGCAAAGTGCTGCTGCGCATGGCAAGCTGGATGAACTACATCTTCCCGTTCCATTGATCAGCACCCAAGCACCCTGCGGGCCGGCATCATGCCGGCCCGCTGTTTTTGTGACGGCAAGCACCCTATAATGGCGCCATCTTGCACCACCCCACATCGACATACCCAAGCCTGCATGTTCGTTCTCAGACCCTATCAGACCGACGCCGTCAACGCCGTTATCAGCCACTTTCGCAAACACCCGGATCCCGCCGTGGTGGTGCTGCCCACCGGGGCCGGCAAGAGTCTGGTGATCGCCGAGCTGGCCCGCAAAGCGCGCGGTCGGGTGCTGGTGCTGGCCCACGTCAAGGAGCTGGTGGAGCAGAACCACGCTAAATACGAGGCGTGGGGGCTCAAGGCCGATATTTTCGCTGCCGGCCTGGATCGCAAGGAGGCGAGCGCCCAGGTGGTGTTCGGCTCGGTGCAGTCGGTCGCCCGCAATCTGGCGGCCTTCGACGGGGCGTTTTCGCTGCTGATCATCGATGAGTGCCATCGGGTCTCGCTCGATGACGACAGCCAGTACCATCAGGTGTTAGGCCACCTCAAGGCCGCCAATCCCGCCCTCAAGATCCTCGGCCTCACCGCCACCCCCTATCGGCTCGGGCTGGGCTGGATCTACCGGCGCCACTACCACGGCATGGTCAAGAGCCACGGCGAGCGGCTGTTTGGCGACTGCGTGTTCGAGCTGCCCTTGCGTTTTATGGTGAAAAACGGCTACCTGACGCCGCCGCGCATGGTGGATGCCCCCATAGTCCACTACGACTTCAGCAAGCTGGTGGCGAGGGAGAACGGCCTCTTTAGCGAGGCAGATCTCAACGGAGAGCTCAAGCGCCAGCAGCGGGTCACCCCCCATATCCTGAGTCAGGTGCTGGAGTATGCCGCCGACCGGCAGGGGGTGATGATCTTCGCCGCCACCGTCGAGCATGCCCGCGAAATTCACGGTCTGCTGGGCGCCCGAGGCCAGCAGGCAGCCCTTATCACCGGCGAGACGCCGGGGCCGGAGCGCGATGCCCTCATCAGCGCCTTCAAGGCGCGGGAGCTCAAGTTTCTGGTCAACGTGGCGGTACTCACCACCGGCTTCGACGCCCCCCATGTCGATCTTATCGTGATGCTCAGGCCCACTGAGTCGGTCTCCCTCTACCAGCAGATCGTGGGGCGGGGCCTGCGCCTCTCGCCGGGCAAGAGCGATTGTCTGGTGCTCGACTATGCGGGCAACAACTTCAACCTGTTCGCCCCCGAAGTGGGGGAGCCTCGCCCCCACGCCGGTACCGAGCCGGTACAAGTACCCTGCCCCGCCTGCGGTTTTGCCAACACCTTCTGGGGCAAGACCGACGAGGATGGCAAGGTGATCGAGCACTACGGACGCCGCTGTCAGGGGCTGTTTGAAGATGACGAGGGCAACCGTGAAGAGTGCGACTACCGCTTTCGCGCCAAGATCTGCCCCGGCTGTGGCGCGGAGAACGACATCGCCGCCCGCCGCTGCCAGAGCTGCGATCAGCTGCTGGTGGACCCTGACGACAAGCTCAAAGAGGCGCTCAATCTCAAGGATTGTATGGTGATCCGCTGTGCGGGGCTAACCCTCACAGCAGGGCGCGGCAAACAGGGGGAGCGGCTGGAGGTGACCTACCACGATGAGGATGGATTGACCCTCAGTGAATACTTCGGATTTCACTCCCCGGGCGCACGGCGCTTGTTTCAACAGCACTTTGTGCGTCATCATTGGCCCGCCCCGGGGCTGGAGCCCGAATTTGCCACCCTGGCGAGCGTGCTGGCCGCGCAAAGCCAGTTCCGTCATCCCGATTTTGTCATCGCCCGCAAATCGGGTCGCTTCTGGCAGATAAAAGAGAAAATTTTTGATTATGAGGGTCGCTATCGTACCGCCAACTCGATGACATGATGGCGACCGGCATACATGGCATGAATTGCGTTATCCCGTCGATCCCGCATCGGCGGGTTGAATTATCAGGGTCGGCACCACTGCCGGGCCCTTCGTCACGTTAGAGGATGTTATGCAGCGGCTGTTGATTGGTTTTTGTGCTCTCTTTTCTTCTCTGGCGGCTCATGCCGCCCCGCTGACGCCCCCTCAGGGTGGCCAGTACGCCATCATGGTGCAGGGCAATAACGGCGTCGAGTTCGCCCGCCATGCGGATCAGATGATCGCCCCCGCCTCCACCATGAAGGTGCTCACCGCGCTGGCGGCCCGCCTCGAGCTGGGTGCCGATTTCCGCTTCGCCACCGATATTCAGTCCCAGCCGGGCGCCAAACAGGGTGACACCATCAACGGCGATATCTGGATTAACTTCGTCGGCGACCCCACCCTCTCCCGCATGGATCTGCTCGCCCTGTTCAAACAGCTCGGCGTCACCAGCATCAAGGGCAATGTCTACGTCAACACCGGCGCCTACAACGGCTACGAGCGCGGCAACGGCTGGTCGTGGGGAGATCAGACCCTCTGCTTCGCAGCACCTGTCTCCTCGGTCATCATCGACAAGAACTGCGCCTACGCCACCATCACCGCCACCCAGATCGGCAAACCAGCTGTGGGCAATGTGGCCACCGGCGTCCCCATCGGGGTCGGGGCCGACAACGTGGAGGTGATGAGCTATGGCGACATGGCGCGCCAGTTCTGCGCACTGGAAGTGGACATGGCCAAGGGCAACTTCTACGAGCTCAAGGGCTGCATCACCCCGAATAAAGAGCCGCAGGGGCTGCGTTTCGCCATCCACGACGTGGAAGCCTGGGGCTGGGACAATATCCGCTGGGCGATGAACCGGGCCGGTATCAAGCATGATGGCCTGCTGCGGGTCACCCACAAGGCCCCTGAAGGGGCAGAGACGCTGGGCACCCACTACTCGGTCTCCCTGCCGGTGATGCTCGCCAAGATGCTGAAGAAATCGGACAACCTCTACGCCGATACCTTCCTCAAAACCGTGGGCCGTCACTACTACAACAAGCCGGGCAGCTATCGCAGCGGCACCATGGCGGTGCGCGCCATTCTGACCAAGAACGGTATCGATCTGGGCAACGCCACTCTGGCTGACGGCTCCGGTCTCTCCGCTCACAATCTCATCAGCGCCCGTCAGATGATGTCGGTGCTGAACTTCATCCAGAAAAATGATGCCGAGCTTGGCCTGATCAAGCTGCTGCCGAGCTCTCAGGTAGATGGCACCCTGGCGTGGCGCCGCAGTGTCACCGCCCCCATGATGAAGAACAAGGTCCACGCCAAGACCGGCACCATCACCGGCACCTCCAATCTGGTGGGCTTTATCGACACTGCGGGCGGCCAGCGCAAGGCGTTCGTGATGTTCCAGCGCGGCCTGTCCCAAGATCCGGCCACCCATGAGCGCTACCGTGCCAGCAAGGCGCCGTGGCCCTGGACTGTATTCGAGAAGGGGGTGCTGGAGAGCATCTATCAGCAGCAGCCGATCCAGATCGCCGATGAGAGCTGAGCCAATAGGCCCACTCGAATCACGGTATCGATAATTTCGGCTTCAAGTCGCCACGAGGCAGGGCTATGCTGTTGCCTGCCTCATATTAACGGCCATACATAAACGGCTTAAAAAACGGAGAGAAAATATGTTTGCAGTGATTTTTGGTCGCCCGGGTTGCCCCTACTGTGTCCGTGCCGTACAGATCGCCGAGCAGCTGACCGAACAGCGCGATGACTTCAAATTCCGCTACGTGGATATCCATGCAGAAGGCATCACAAAAGAAGATCTGGCCAAGAGCGCCGGCAAGCCGGTCAATACCGTGCCGCAGATCTTCTTGGACGAGCAGCACATCGGTGGCTGCACCGATTTCGAAGCCTACGCCAAAGAGAATCTGGGTCTCTACCAGTAATGCCTGCGGGTCATCCCGAGCGGGTTGACCGCTAGAGCGTATAAAAAATCCGGCGCCATCAGGCGCCGGATTTTTTATTAGCGGAACTCGCACCATCCCTTGTCAGGAAGTCACAGACTGGGGTCAGGGAGTCACAGACTGGGCGGCAAAGCGCGCAATGATGGGGTTGTGATCCGAACTGTCGGTCGCCGGTGAGCTCACCTCGACCAAATCCAGATTGCGGTAGTAGAGGTGATCCAGCGGGCGACCGAAGGCGGTTCGGCGCAAGTCAGGCACCGGCACGGCCTCTTGCAGACCCAGCTCGTCCACCAATTTATTCAGCCAGAACTGGCGCTTGTCGCTCCAGGTGTTGAAATCACCGGCCAGGATCACCGGCCCCTGATGGCGGCGCACCAGCGCAGTCAGATCGTTGAGCTGCTCGCGGAAGGTAGCCATCCCCAGTTCGAAGTTGACCGCATGGATATTGATGACCATGACGCCATCAGGATCGCCCTGCAGCGGATAGAGGCTGACCAGCCCGGATTTGGGGATGCGCAGCAAAGGTTCGGGGGAGCGCACGCCACAGACGAACGCCTGCGGGGTCTTGGCCACCGTCATCACCCCGAACGAGACGCCGCCCTGGGTGAAGGCTTGCAGCTGTTGCCACTGGAAATCACCGGCGCGCAGCCAGTCGAGCATATCGGGACGGGTGGCCGACTCTTGCAGCAGCACCAGATCCTGCCCCTTGGCATAACTGTCCATCCCTTCGCGCCAGTTTTTGCGCTGGCCCTTGTAGAGATTCCACACCGTCACCCCGAATTCACGGGGCAGCGCCGTGGTCGCCAACGCTACCAGCGGCGGACGCTGGCAGTCGAGTCCCGGCACAATCCCTTGAGCTGTGACCAGATGGTTCTGATCCGGCACCTCAAAACAGCCTACCAACCCCAGGGTCAGCAGGGAGGTGCCAAGAATGCGATAACTATTTTTCATTGGCTAACAACCGCCCGCCTTTGCTTTTTGTTGCGACCATCACAAACGTCATCCACGCCGACTAAGCTGATAGTCCCTGTTCCACCCAACCAGAAGGACCTTGTCTCATGGCGAAAGAACTTCGGTACAACGTGACGTTTTATGATCAACAAGGAAATTGTCATCAAGTGGAGCTGTCCACCGTCTACCAGATAAGACGGGACCCTCAATGCGATCTCTGCCTGTTCGACACCCTGCAATATGTGGGCTCGGAAGAGATGCTGGAACGCATGATACGGCAAAAAACCGGGCTTGAGCAGGAAATATCCATCATCAATGCCCGGCTGATTTAATCAGGCACTCACCGGAACCGGGCGGGATTTGCCCTGTTCGTCGATGGCGACATAGGTGAAGATCCCCTCGGTCACGCAGTAACGCTGGGCATCGTTTTCCCGCAGTACCGGCTTGACCCACACCTCCAGCTTGAGCTTCATGGAGCTGCGGCCGATCTTCATGCAGCGGCCGTAGCAGCAGACCACATCGCCCACCTTGACCGGACTGTGGAAGGTCATGCCTTCGACGGATACGGTACAAATACGTCCTTTTGCCAGCTCCTTGGCCATAATGCCCCCACCTATATCCATCTGGGACATGATCCAGCCACCAAAGATGTCGCCATTGGGGTTGGTATCGGCTGGCATTGCCAGGGTTCTCAGCAACAACTCCCCATCGGGGTGACGTTTTGTATCTACCATCATTACCGCCTCTCTCTCATGGATGGCGGCATGATAGGGGGCGATCACCCCCTTGGCAAACCTCAATTGCCCGAGGCGGCGAGCTCGGCAAACCAGTGGGCCGGATCGGGCCAGCGATAGTTGAATCCCATCTGCTGGCAAATCAGCTGACCGTCGATGGGCTGAAATTCACCGGCAGGCTCGATAAAGACCGGAACTGGCAGCCCCTGCTGACGCGCCGCAAAGGGGTAGAACTGCTCGCGGCGCGGATGCACCGGCGCGCTCAGGTTGAAAACATCCCCATCCTTGCCCCGCTCCAGCAGCAGCATGCAAGCCGCCACCACATCGTCCAGATGGACCAGATTGACCGACTGAGCGCCGCCATCCAGCGTTTTGCCCGCAAGGAAACGGCCGGGATGGCGATCCGGGCCATATAGGCCGGAGGGGCGCACTATCATCACCGTCTCGAAACCGGCCGCCAGCACCGCCTGCTCCGCCGCAAGCATCCGCTCGCCACGGGCATGGCGGGGTTGGGGCTGTTCACCTTCTTCTTGACCCGCACCCCATACCGAGGTGGCGCTGACAAACAGCACCCGCCGGGTGCCATTCGCTTTGGCAAGCTGACAGGCCTTTGCCACCGCTTGCGGATAGTCATCGGTCTTGCTGGGCGGTACGCAAATAACCAACGATTCGCAGGGGATGGGCCACGGCGCTTGTTGATCAGCAACGGGCATCCCGGCAGAGCCCATGTTGGCAGAGATGGTCAGCGGATGGGCAGCGATCCCCTCCCCCTGCAGACGGGCCGCCTTCTCGGCGCTGCTGACCGTCACCACCACCGGCTTGCCTGCCGCCAGCAGGGCCCGCGCCAGCGGCAGCCCGAGCCAACCCGCCCCCAGAATACCGATCGTCCCGGCGATATGTTGTTCTGTCATCGTCCCTTCTCCTGCTTGACGCTATTTGCCCCGCAGCTTACCTGCCTTGGTCGGAAAAGGAAGTCTTGGCCAACTCTCCTAGAGCCTACAGATAGACAAATGCCGCCAAGACGGCGGTATCTGTCTATCTGCTAACAACACCCAGATTCATATTTACCCCCACATCACTTCCCTCGCTCGGTCAGCCTGAGGGACAGAGAAAAGAGTAAAGGCTACAATCACAGAACTTAACTCAGAAAATTGTTAGAGATTATTTGATATCGGAGGCATACAAATTGCTCTTTTTTCTGCCAACTTCAATATTTCACGTTGCAGTGGCAGCCGACCAGATAATACAACAGACTGCATACAAGCTAAAATAGCCAGTCCATTTGCATTTTTTAGCACATCATGAATTAGCTTTACTGGATATCCTTCACTATGTCTTCGAATAGGATGGATACCTGCATGTACATAAGAGTTTAAAGCTTTCCATGAATGATCTTTGAAGCGAGAAAGAGCCTTGAATGCTTCTATAGGAGCATCCTTTGCTAGTGCATCCATCATTAGTGACATTTGTGGAATGTTTTTCGCTGCTTGTTCCGACTCTAAAGTCAATTCAACACTCAGCTTTGCTAACTGAGCATCTGAAGCGCTATATAGTAACCAAATGGAACGAACTATCGATTCAAATTGCGATCTATGAACGACAAGAGCAGAAGGTAAATAGCCAAGCTCTAAAGTTACTCTTATTGAATGCCAATGTTCCAATGATAAGCTACATGCCACATCACTAATCACAACGCGTGCTGAATTATCACAAAGCGGACAATTAATAACTTTATACAGCTCTTCCGACAATTTTGTCGACTGTGTAAATATATCCATATATTATTACTCTCCATTATTAACCTAACTCTAAAGATAGACAGCAGACATGCCAACAAATACAACCAAAACAAAATACTGAACAATTAGCATTACGCTCTGCCAAAAGTAATTTACAATCATCCTTTTATGATGAAAGTTCCGATTTTCTTTTGCCTTGCTCATTGATCTGCTCAACGCCAGCTTCATATACCATGGACATAAGTTTTGGAAAGATGAAATGCTTTTCATTAAGTCAAACTCAGATTTTATATCCAGACCATTTCTTTCTGCCATTTTCTCTATGTTTTGAACATGCTGCTCATAATTATCAATTATTGGAATCAAACGTTCTCTTACTTCGATTGAAGTAGAAATGCTAAGCGAACACAACATTGCATAATATTTTTGAAACAATGAGAATAATAATGAGACAGCTAAACAAGAAAATAGGAACTTAAGTTCAGATTGCTCATAAAAATTAGCCATTTTATCGACATTAGTTACTGATAACCCTGCAACAGCCGCACTACCTGCCGCAGCCCAAGTTGATAATTTATCTATAATTGGACTTGTTGAGACTGTTGCCTCAGCCAAAGCACCTACTGAGTCATAATGAACATTCTCATCAGTGATTACTTTCCAATTTTCTAAAGACCTCTCGAACTCTGTCATTTACAGCACTCCTATTTATTATAAATGCCTATATCACACAAGATGAAATTCTTATATATTTTTCCAAGCTCGTTCTAAATCACCAACCACATCATTACCTAGTCTAACACCAAATTGTTAGTTAACTTGAACTTTCTTACATAGAGAATATGACCAACGTACCTTATTTACATATGAAATGTATGTCTTATTAACACCACACATTTATACATCTACAACAAATAAATATATGTGTAAAAATATATATTAACCTTGATAGCCAGATAAAAAGCGGGCCAATGGCCCGCTTGGTTATATTTCACTCACACAATCCTCACACCGGCGGATGGAAATGGCTGGCTTCGCGGGTGGCCATCTCCTCGTAGGTGGCCCACTTCTGCCACGCCACTTGTTGCGCCACCTGCATCAGCCGCTCAGCCTCCTCCGGATGGCTCTGGGCCAGCACCCGATAACGGGTCTCCTCCTGCCGGTATTCAGCAAGGGGAATGGAGGGGCGCAGGCTGTCGAGGCTGAAGGGGTTCTGCCCCGCTTGTCGCAGTACCGGGTTGTAGCGCATCAGCGGCCAGTGACCGGAGGCCACGGCGCGTTTTTGCTGGGTCAGGCCAAACTCCATATCGATGCCGTGGGCGATACAGTGGCTGTAGGCAATGATCAGCGACGGGCCCGGATAGGCCTCAGCCTCACGCAAGGCTTGCAGCGCCTGCTGCGGGTTGGCACCAAAGGCGATGCGGGCAACATAGACGTTGCCGTAGGAGATGGCCTGCAACGCTACATCCTTCTTGGCCAGCGTCTTGCCTCCCGCCGCGAACTTGGCGACGGCACCAAGCGGCGTCGATTTCGACATCTGGCCGCCGGTGTTGGAGTAGACCTCGGTATCCATCACCAGCACGTTCACATCGCGCCCAGAGGCGAGCACATGGTCGAGCCCCGCTGAGCCGATGTCATAAGCCCAGCCATCGCCGCCGATGATCCAGACCGAACGGCGCACCAGCTGATCGATGAGTGACAGCAGCTCGCGGGCCTTGCCGGATTTCACCTCTTCCAGCCGCTCGCGCACTTGCGCGACCCGGGTGCGCTGGGCGCGGATCTCCGACTCCAGCCGCTGCGGGGCGCTAATCAAGGTATCGACCAGCTCGGCGCCCAGCTCCCCCTTCATCGCTTCAAGGGCCGCCACCGCCTGACCGTGATGCTGATCGGCGGTGAGACGAAAACCAAAGCCAAACTCGGCGTTATCCTCAAACAGGGAGTTGGACCAAGCGGGCCCCTTCCCTTCGCCGTTCTTGGCCCACGGGGTGGTCGGCAGGTTGCCGCCGTAGATGGAGGAGCAACCGGTGGCGTTGGCCACCAGCATGCGATCGCCAAACAGCTGGGTCAACAGCTTGAGATAAGGGGTCTCGCCACAGCCGGCGCAGGCACCGGAGAACTCGAACAGGGGTTCGAGGAACTGAGTGCCGCGCACCGTGGAGAAGTCCACCCGCTCGCGGGCAGGCCACGGCAGGCTTTCGAACCAGCGCAGCGCCTGTTTCTGACCAGCCAGATGGGGCGCCTTGTCCATCATGGCGATGGCGCGCTCGCCTTCATGGCTCTCATCCGCTCCTGCCCGCACCGGACAAGCCTGCACGCACTGGCCACAACCGGTGCAATCCTCCGGATAGAGCTGCAAGGTGTAGCGGCTGTCGGGGAAGCCCCTGGCGGTGACGGGCACCGACTGCGCCGCCTCGGGGGCGGTCGCCAACCAGTCCTGATGGTAGAACTTGGCCCGCAGCGCCGCGTGGGGGCAGACAAAGACACAGTTGCCGCACTGGATACAGATATCGGAGTGCCAGATCGGGATCTCGCGGGCGATATCCCGCTTCTCGAAGCGACTGGTGGCGGTGGGGTAAGTGCCATCCACCGGCAACATGGAGACCGGAATAAGATCGCCGCGCCCCGCCAGCATCTCGCCAGTGACGCGCTGGACAAACTCGCTGCCCCCCGGCGCCAACGGCAGCGGATAGTCGCTGATCTGCTCCTCACCGGCCGGGATGGCCACCTGATGGAGATGGGCCAGGGTGTCATCCACCGCCGCGAAGTTGCGCTCAACCACCTCGGGTCCCTTGCGGGCATAGCTCTTCTCGATGCTCTCCTTGATCAGCGCAATCGCCTCATCCCGCGGCAAGATGCCAGCCAACGCGAAGAAGCAGGTCTGCATAATGGTGTTGATGCGATTGCCCATGCCGTTGCGCTCGGCCACCCGATCGCCGTCGATGCAGTAGAGGCGAATATCGAGAGCGCGAATACGGGCACGCAGCCGCTCGGGCAGCTGGTCCCACACCTTGTCCGCCTCATGGGGGGCATTAAGCAGCAGGGTCGCCCCTTCCGCGGCATGTTCCAGCAGATCCACCGACTCGACAAAGCCCCACTGGTGGCAACCGATAAAGCTCGCCTGCTCGATAAGCCAGGGGGCGTCGATGGGCTCGGGGCCAAAGCGCAGGTGGGAGACGGTGCGCGAGCCCGACTTCTTGGAGTCGTAGACGAAGTAGCCCTGGGCGTGGAACCCCTCCAGCTCACCGATGATCTTGATGCTGTTCTTGTTGGCGCCCACGGTGCCGTCGGCACCGAGGCCGAAAAAGAGCGCCCGCACCCGACTGGCGGGCTCAAGATCACCGATGGGGTGCCAGGCCAGACTGAGGCCCGACACGTCGTCCACTATCCCCACGGTAAAGCGCGGACGCGGCGCATCGGATGCCAGCTCCTCGAACACCGCCGCGCACATGGCGGGGGTGAACTCTTTGGAAGAGAGGCCGTAGCGACCGCCACTGAGCCACGGCAGCCGCTTGATAAGGCCGCGCTGCAAGCCATCGATCAGCGCGCTCTGCACATCCAGCAGCAGCGGCTCGCCACCGGCGCCCGGCTCCTTGGTGCGATCCAGCACCGCCATGCGCCGCACGCTCTGCGGCAGCGCATCGAGCAGCGCCTGTACCGGGAAGGGGCGATAGAGGCGAATGACCAGTACCCCGGTCTTGCGATCCTGTTGGTTGAGCCAATCCACTGTGGTGCGGGCGGTAGCCGCCCCCGAGCCCATCAGCACGATCACATCGGTGGCATCAGGCGCGCCGTGGTACTCCACCAGCCGGTAGTGGCGGCCGGTCAGCTCGCCGAGATTGTCCATGCATTGCTGCACCCGTGCCGGCACCGCTTCGTAGAAGGGGTTGACGCTCTCGCGGGACTGGAAATAGGTATCCGGGTTCTGGGCGGTGCCACGCATCACCGGATGATCCGGGTTGAGGGCCCGCGCGCGGTGGGCGCGCACCCAGTCGTTGTCGATAAGGGCGCGAATTTCATCCCGATGCAGGGCGGTGATCTTGTTCACCTCGTGGGAGGTGCGAAAGCCGTCGAAGAAGTGGATGAAAGGCACCCGGCACTGCAGGGTGACGCTGTGGGCAACCAAGGCCAAGTCCTGCGCCTCCTGCACCGAGCCGGAGGCAAGCATGGCAAAGCCGGTGCTGCGCGCCGCCATCACGTCCTGATGGTCGCCAAAAATCGACAGCCCCTGCGCCGCGAGCGATCTGGCCGCCACATGGAACACCGCCGAGGTCAATTCACCGGCGATCTTGTACATGTTGGGCAGCATCAGCATCAGTCCCTGACTGGCGGTGAAGGTGGTGGCGAGCGCCCCCGCCTGCAGGGCGCCGTGTACCGTACCGGCCGCCCCCCCTTCACTCTGCATCTCCACCACAGTGGGAATGTTGCCCCACAGGTTGGTCTGCCCCTCCGCCGCCCAGGCGTCGGCCAGTTCGGCCATGGTCGAGCTCGGGGTAATGGGATAGATGGCACACACTTCACTCAGCTGGTACGCCACCCGGGCCGCGGCTTCGTTGCCGTCGACCATGATCAGTTCATGTTTCATTGGGACTCCTGTGGTTGGCGCAACTCGATGGCGTGACAAGGACACTGGTCGTGGCAGGCGCCGCAGCCGGTGCAGCGCTCGGCATCCACCTGATAGCCCTTGCCCGGCCCCAGCTTCTCGATGGCCTGCTCGGGGCAGCTGCCGTAGCAGCCGTCGCACTCGAAGCAGTTGCCGCAGGAGTAGCAACGCGCCGCCTCGTAACGGGCGGCCACCTCATCCAGCCCACCGATGATCTCGCCAAAGTCGTCCCGCGCCCACGCCGGTTTGACCGGCTGATTGCTGGCGGGCGCGTGGGTCTGGAACCAGAGCTGCAACTGCTCCGGCCCCACCAGCGGGTAGGAGAGCATCTTCTGATAGTGGCGACCACGCAGCCAGGCATCCATGTGGCGCGCCGCCTTCTTGCCATGACCGGTGGCGATGGTAACAGTGCGCTCGGAGGGCACCATATCGCCGCCGGCAAACAGCCCGGCGACATCTGTCATCAGATTGCCCGCCACCTGCACCACCCCCTCCTTGTTGACCCGCACGCCGGGGATGCTCTCCAGCACCGAGAGGTCGACCTCCTGACCGAGCGCCAGAATAAGGGAATCCGCTTCGAGGGTTTCAAACTTGCCGGTGGGTACCGGCTTGCCCTCTGCATCCAGCGCCATCACCTCCACCTCGATATTGGTGTTGTCGAGCTGGCGGATGCTGCGCAGCCAGTTGATCTTGATCCCCTCCTCCTCGGCCTCATCGGCTTCAAAGGCGTGGGCCGGCATATGGTCCCGGTCGCGGCGGTAGATGATCATTGCCTCTTCAACGCCCAAACGGCGGGCGGTACGGGCCGCATCCATGGCGGTGTTGCCACCCCCATAAATCGCTACCCGCCGTCCCAGTTTAGGGGGCGGCAAGCCCTGTTCTTCGGCCAGACTGGCCTGTTCGAGGAAGCTCACCGCATCGAGGATCTTGCCCGCTTCCCGGGCCGGAATATCGACCCGCTTGGCCAGATGGGCGCCGATGGCCATAAAGACGGCGTCAAAGCCCCCCTCGTCGCGCTCACGCAGCACATCCTCCACCTTGTGGTTGAGAGTCAACGTCACCCCGGCAGCCACGATGCGGGCCACCTCCCGATCCAGCACGTCGCGGGGCAAGCGGTAAGCGGGAATGCCAAAACGCAGCATGCCGCCGGCAAGCGGCCCCGCTTCGCGGATCTCCACCTGATGGCCAAGCCGGTTGAGGTGCCAGGCGCAGGAGAGGCCGGAGGGACCGGCACCGATCACCAGCACCTTCTTGCCGCTGGCTGGGGCCGGTGGCGCAGGCAGCCAACCACGGGCCAGCGCCTCGTCGCCGAGGAAGCGCTCGATGGCATGGATGGAGACGGATTCATCCACCTGCCCGCGGTTGCAGGCACTCTCGCAGGGGTGATAGCAGACCCGGCCATGAATGGCGGGCAAGGGGTTCTCTTCGATCAGGGTCTGCCAGGCCGCCTCAAAACGGCCGGCCTGCGCTAAAGAGAGCCAGGCTTGGATATTTTCTCCGGCCGGGCAGGCGTGATTGCAGGGTGGCAGGGCCGGCCGCCAAACGGGTAGCCGGGTACGCACCGGGCCTGTTCCCGTTTTCAGGGAGAGATCCGGCAATGGGGTCATGTCCAGTTGTTTGCTCATACATTGCTTTCTTCTTTTTGTGTGACAGGCCCCACCCGATGGCGCTTGATACCGTGTAGCCGAGGCGGACGGTGGCCGGATGGGGAAGAAGCGAAAGCGTTAGAAACTGGGAACTGAGTCGATAATGGCCGCTTTTTTGTACTGATTAGCGAATCAGGATCAAAAAATGTTGCACTTTATGGTTCATAGAGACCAGAACGTGACTCAAGTAACATCTTCTCCAGCTGACCGCTGGCTTTCAGTTTGGCGAGGCCCCGATTGAAGGTTTTGATCAGCTCGTCAGCGTTGGCACGCTTGCGGCTGATCAACAGGTGACCTTCAACTTTCATCACGGGTTTTGAATGGGTTGCAAAGAGATCGACCGTGCTGGCCGGGTAGAACTGACGCAGGGAGTAGTAGCCGACATCTATGTTCTCCAGGGTCAGGTCGGCGCGGCCGGAGAGCAGCAGATCAAAGCTCTGGCGCAGCCGGGTGACGAACTGCACCTGCAGCGGAACCTGTGCGATGGCTGCAAAAAAATCTGCATTGTAGGTATAGCCACTGACCGCAGCCAGCTTGCGATCCGCCAGATCCTGATAGCCACGCCATTCCAGCGGATCTGACTTGAGATAGAACCAGACGTAGGTTTCGCTCAGGATGGGATCGCTGTAGAGATGGGTTTTGCGCCGCTCGCTCGACTCATACCAGTGGACAGTGCCATCCACCACTCCCTCCTCCGACAAGCGAAAGGCCCGCTTCCAGGGCAGAAACTGGAACTTGACGCTCACCCCTTCACTCCTGAATGCCTCGCTCACCACATGGGGGATAAGCCCCTGATATTTCAGCGTCTCGGAGCAGTAAGGGGGATACTCTCCCGTGGTCAGGGTCAGCTCCTGCGCCCAGAGCCCGTGGCAAAAAAGGCTCCCCGCCAGCAACCAGCTTATTTTCATCCCGATGCCCTCTTGTTCTCTTTTCCCAACTATAGACCGCCCCCTTGAAAGGATTGCCGGATCGCCGGGGAACCGTTATGTTCCCCTTTTTCTAGGCGATCGCGCCGCGTCACAAGGATATGAAGATGCCCAGGCTAGACAGCATTCACCTCTACCCCATCAAATCGACTGCAGGTATGCCGCTGGCTCGCGCCCGGGTGACCGAAGAGGGACTGGCAGGGGATCGCCGCTACATGGTGGTCAAACCGGACGGCACCTTTATCACCGCCCGTACCCATCCCCAGCTGCAACAGGTCGTGGCCACCCCCATCGAAGGAGGCTTGCAACTGCGCTATCCGGGCTTTGAACCGCTCACCCTGCAAGAGGCCGACTTCAGCTGCGCCCCGCAAGCTACCGGAGTCTGGAGCGACCGTTTCACCGCCCTGCACACCGACCCCAAAGCCGATGGGTGGCTGAGCCGGGTGGCAGGGGAAACGGTGCAACTGCTCTGGCTGGGTGAGACCTCTGATCGCTTTCGCGAGAAGACCGGCACCCGGGTCAGCTTTGCCGACGGTTATCCGCTGCTGCTGATAAGCCAGGCTTCCCTTGAGGATCTCAATCTGCGCTCCGATGCGCTGCACCAGATGAGCCAGTTCCGCACCAATCTGGTGGCAAGCAATACCCAGCCCTTCGAGGAGGACAGCTGGGTGCGCATCCGCATCGGCGAAGTGGAATTTAAAGTGGTCAAGCCCTGCAGCCGCTGCATCATGACCACGGTGGAAGCGGGCACCGATCGTTTCAACGCCCTGAAAGAGCCGCTGGCCACCCTTACCCGCTACCGCCGTGGCGAGGATGGCGAGGTCTACTTCGGCCAGAATCTGGTGGCGCTGAACGAGGGCTGGATTGAGGCAGGCAGCGAGATAGAAGTGCTGGAGCGCACCCGTCCGGTGGTCTATCCCGCCGCCGCGCCGAAGAAGCGGGAGCTGGTCTGCATGGCCCGCGAACCGCTGGCGCGGGCTCTGGAGACCTTCTGGTTCGAAGCAGCCGATGGCGAGCCTCTGCCCGACTACCTGCCGGGCCAGCATCTGCCCATCAGCCTCGATATCAAAAATGAACGGATCCAGCGGCGCTATACCCTGAGCTCCACGCCGGATCACCCGGAGCGTTACGGCATCAGCGTCAAGAAGGTGGAGGGTGGCCGCATCTCCCACTGGCTGCACCAGCAGTTGCAGGTGGGTGATCGGCTGCTGGCCGCCAACCCCGCTGGCGATTTTCACCTAGGCCGCGAGCGCAACCTCCTGTTGCTCTCCGCAGGCTCCGGCGTCACCCCCATGCTGGCGATAGCCCGCACCCTGGCGCTACGCGGGGAGCTGGAAGAGGTTCACTTTATGCACCTGTGCCGCAGTGAAGCGGACATTCCCGCCGCCAGCGAACTGTACGCCATGGCGCAGCAGGGCATGACCCTCACCATTATCCTGAGCCAGCCGGACAATCACTGGCAGGGGCTGCAAGGGCGACTCAATGATGAGCATCTGCGACTGGTCAAAGGGTTGGCCGAAAAAGAGGTCTTTATCTGCGGCCCCCACGGTTTTATGGCCGATGCTGCCGCCAAAGTTGCGGCCCTCGGCGTTCCGGCCGCACGGATCAAACAGGAGAGTTTTGGCGGCGCCATTCTCTCGGTGGCCCGCCCCCATCAGGCGGTACAACTGCGTATCGGCGCCCAAGCCTTTACCGGCAACAATCAGGGCACTGTGCTGGATCAGGCCAACAAGCAAGGCGTAGAGCTGCCCTGGAGCTGCCGCGCCGGGATCTGCGGCAGTTGCAAACAGACGCTGATCTCGGGCGAGGTGGATCACCCCGACGCCCCCGCCATCAGTGCCGCCGAGCGGGCAGAGGGCAAAATCCTCACCTGCTGCGCCGTACCGCTCACAGACATCGTCATCAAATAAGGTGATCGAGCCACGAAAAGGCTGGCTGGGCCCCGATCCTGGCCGACCTTTTCCCCCCTGTCGACCCGCGGTTCCTCCATTCTCGTCTCTTTCTCGCCCCGCCTGCGCAACCATGCCGACGATGACTTCTATACTCACAGCAATAACAACAAAACCCCTCCGACGTAGCGGCCTTTGCCGTCTGACCAAGGGGGTTACCCGGTGAGAATAAGGACGCTCAAACCATGGAACAGAACAAACCCGCCTTTCAACTCAACCTCTTGCTCTCCGTGATCACCCTGATCCTGCTGTCACTGGTGTTTTTCGCCTACAGCTGGGCGGGTAAACAACTGGAAGAGAGTTATCGACAACAATATCTCTCCTACCTGCTGGCCGACGAGCTGCGCCAATCCTCCGATGACCTGACCCGACTCGGTCGCACCTACGTCATCACCAAGGATCCAGCCTACGAGCAGCAGTACATGCGGATACTGGCCATTCGCAACGGCGAACAGCCGAGACCGGATGGCTACAACCGTATCTATTGGGATTTTGTCGCGGCCAACGGCCAGAATCCTCGCCCCGACAGCAATGTTCGCCGCGGCCTGATCGATCTGATGAAGGATGCCGGTTTCACCGATGCTGAACTCGCCAAGCTCAACGAGGCCAAGAACAACTCGGATGCACTGGTCAACACCGAGGTGGCTGCCTTCAAACTGGTGCAGCAGACGGACGGTGATCTGGCCGCCAACCAGCAGAAGGCCATCGCCATGATGCATGACAAGGCCTATCACCAGAACAAGGGTCGCATCATGTCACCCATCGACGATTTCTACGTGATGATGGAGGGGCGCAACCAGGAGGCGGTCGAGAGTGCCACCGCCAATACCGACATGCTGCGCTACCTTTTTATCGCTCTGGGCCTGGTATTGATGTTCTTCCTCTGGCGCACCTATCGCTCCCTGCTCGATCTGGTGGGCACCTCGGTCGAACAGCTCAAGACCGATCTCCATCTGCTGGCGGAAGGGGATTTCTCCCGCCCCATCAAGGTGCCCCAAGGCTCGAAAGAGAGTCTTATCGGCCTGCTTGGCACCACACAGAGCACCCTCAAGGGGATCATCGGCAAGGTATCCCACTCCACCGAGGAGTTGTCCAATTCGGCCGACAGCATCGCCCAGATAGCGGAGCAGACCGCCCAGTTCGCCACCGATCAGCAAACCAGTACCCAGACCATGGCCGCCGCCATCGAAGAGCTGGTGGTGAGCATCAGCCACCTCTCCGACAATGCCAGCCATGCAGACGAGCTCAGCAAGGTCTCAGCCGACACGCTGGAGGAGGGCTCCGGGGTCATCAAGGAGACGCTTGGCAGCATCGAGAATATCTCCACCACGGTCGGTGAAGCAGCCAGCACCATCGCAGAACTCAACAGCCATACCCAGCAGATCTCGGAGATCATCGGCGTGATCCGCGGCATCGCCGATCAGACCAACCTGCTGGCCCTCAACGCGGCTATCGAGGCGGCGCGGGCCGGTGAGCAGGGACGTGGCTTTGCGGTGGTTGCCGACGAAGTACGCAATCTGGCCAGCCGCTCGGCGGCCTCGACCCAGCAGATCACCGGGATGATCAGCAAGATCCAGAGCGGGGCGGATGCCTCTATCCGCAGCATGGAGAACACGGTCAACAACGTCTCCCGCGGGGTCACACTGGCCAACCAGACCGGGCAGGCAATCGCCAGCATCCAGAGCCACGCCTCCAATCTCACCGGTCTGATGGGAGAGATCAGCCACACCCTGCGCGAGCAGTCCACCGCCGCCAACGAGGTGGTCTCTACCGTCGGCAACATCACCTCCCTCTCGGAACAATCGGGGGATGCCGCCCGCCACGTGTCCCAAGAGGCAGCCAAGCTCAAGCAGCTGTCACGGGTGCTGCGCCAGGAGATGGGGCACTTCAAGCTTTAAAGAAGGCTGCAAAACAAAACGGCTGCCCCAAGGCAGCCGTTTTTTATGCGGGGTTATCCCCTGTCATTCAGTATCTATCAACCACGCAGGGCGGCGATACGCTGCTCAATGGGCGGGTGGCTCATGAACAGTTCGCTCATGGAGCGCTTGCCGTTGATGCCAAAGGCCATCATGGAGCCTTCCAGCTGCGGCTCGGCACCGCGGGAGAGGCGCTCAAGGGCGGCAATCATCTTGTCGCGACCTGCCAGCTTGGCGGCACCGGCATCGGCACGGAACTCGCGCTGACGGCTGAACCACATGACGATGATGGAGGCCAGAATGCCGAACAACATCTCCAGCACAAACACGGTGATCATGTAGGCAAAACCACCGGTGCTGCTGCTCTCTTCCTCGTTGTTGGAACTGAAGAAGTTGCTGATGACGCCAGCCACGATGCGGGCGAAGAACATCACGAAGGTGTTCACCACCCCCTGGATCAGGGTCAGGGTCACCATGTCGCCGTTGGCAACGTGGCTCACCTCGTGGGCCAGTACCGCTTCCGCCTCGTCACGGCTCATGCTGTAGAGCAGGCCGGAGGAGACCGCCACCAGCGAATCATCTCGGCGGGCGCCGGTCGCAAAGGCGTTCATCTCGGGAGAGTCGTAGATCCCCACTTCCGGCATCTTGATACCCGCTTCGCGGGCCTGACGGGCAACAGTGCTCACCAGCCAGTGCTCGGTCTCGTTACGGGGTTGCTCGATGACCTGGACGCCATAGCTGCGCTTGGCCATCCACTTGGACATCAGCAAGGAGATAAAGGAACCCCCAAAACCGAACACGGCACAGAACATCAACAGCCCGGAAATGCTGGACTTGTTGATCCCCAGAACCGAGAACAGGATATTGAGTACCACCCCCAGCACCAGCATGACGGCCAGGTTGGTCACCAGGAATAGCATAATTCGCTTCATATAGACTCCTTGTGAGAATTAAAGACACGGAGAGAGATCACTCGACCTCCCTATCTCCATGTTATGGATGAATTTTAGGGAGACTCGATGAATGTTCGCTGAATGTGACGTCACAAGAGCGGAGAGATATCAAGCCGCCCCTGCAAATCAGCCTCAAATGGATTGTTTATAAAGGGAATTTCCCCCAGAAACGGGGCCGGTAACATCCCCCTCAGGGTGTCCAGATTTTCCTGATAGTGGCTCATGGCACTGTGAAGGCGATTAATAACCCATCCCGCCACTGGCAACCGATCGTTGCGAATGGCAGCAAAGGTGAGCAGTGCATGGTTGAGACAGCCCAGCTTGGCCCCCACCACCAAAATCACCGGCATGTTCTCCTGCTTCACCCAATCCGACAGCAGATGCTTGCGATCCAGCGGCAGATACCAGCCCCCCGCCCCTTCCACTACTGCAAGCTCGGCCCCTGCCTGTTCAATCTTGCGCAGCCCCTCGCTCAGCCCCTGCATGGTAATGGGCTGGCGCGCCTCGCTGGCAGCGATATGGGGCGCAATCGGCGGCTCATAGGCAAAGGGATTGACCACCTCATAAGGCAGCTGAACACTCGCCGCCTCCTGCAACAGAACAGCGTCGAGGTTGCGCAATCCATCGGGTGTTCGGGCACACCCTGCCGAGATAGGCTTGTAGCCGGCACAGCGGATCCCCTGTGCGCTGAATTCGCGCAGCAGAGTGCGTGCCACCAGCGTCTTGCCCGCATCGGTATCTGTGCCGGTGATAAAGAATGATTTCATATGGTTCTCTCCTTGGCAGGGAGTGGCTCACTGCCCTGCACACACTGCAATTCCCGGCGCTCAGCAAGGCTTGCTGAGGCGACCGAGACACACCCGATAACTGGCGACCAACCTGCCATCGGGCTGGCGAAATGCTTCATATGCCTGAGCCAGCTGCTGCAATCTGGCGCGACCGCTCAGACCGGCCGGGGCGGCGCCCCCTTGATTGTCGTTGATCTGATTGGCCCCAATCCCCTTGAGATCGCGCAACAACTGCGGCAATTCAAGATAGGCGAGATCCCAGGTGATACAACGCAGCTCGGGAGCAGATACCCCGGCGCTAGCCAGCGCCTGCTCCAATTGTGGCAGGCTGAGGAAGCGATTGACATGGGCGCGACCATCAAGCCGCTGCCAGGCGGCTCGCAACTGCCAGAGCGACTCATCGAGCAGGGTCGAGAAAAAGATCTGGCCGCCCGGTTTGACCACCCGCAGCAGCTCGCCAAAAGCCTGGGCCGGACGCTCGCACCACTGCAGCGCCAGACTGGAGAAAACCCAGTCGAACGAGTTATCGGCGAAAGGAAGCTGCTCCGCATCGCCGCAGAGCAGGCGGGCGCCGCTGTCACGCAAGGCAGCCTGCGCCAGCATGCCGGGGGCGAGATCCAGCCCCACCAGCTGGTGACAACGGTTCGCCAGTTGGGGCAAGAAAAAGCCGGTGCCGCAGCCCAGATCCAGCCCGCTCACCGTCAGATCAGTGCCAACCGGCCTGCTCGGCATCCATTCCAACAGCGCCTGACCCACCTCCTGCTGAAAGCGGGCGTGGGCATCGTAATGACGAGCGGCGGCGCCGAAACGGCGAGCAAGCTGCGCCTTGTCGACCGTTTGAAAACGCTCAGTCATAGTGAGCCTCCCCAAGCGTTGTAACTGCAGGGCAGACCCCCAAGGCATCGAGCAAGCGATCCACATCCTGCTCGCGGTGAGCCGCGCTCAGGGTAATGCGCAGCCGGGCCGTACCGACTGGCACAGTAGGCGGGCGGATGGCGCTCACCCAGACGCCGCGCTCCCGCAGCCGTTCAGCCAGTTGCAGGGCAACACTGCTCTCCCCCACCAGCAGCGGCTGGATCGGGGTATCGCTCGCGCCAAGCTGCCAACCCTGATCCTTTGCCCCTTGCCGGAAGCGAGCGTTCAGCTGGCCAAGATGGGCGCGGGCATCCTCGGCGGCGCGCACCAGCTCGATACTCTTGCTGACTGCGCAAGCCTGCGCCGCCGGCATATGGGTGCTGTAGACATAGTGGCGGGCGAAGTTGACCAGATACTCTACCAGCTCACGACTGCCGCCGACAAAGGCACCGGCGACGCCAAGCGCCTTGCCAAAGGTGCCCATCTGGATGTGTACGCTGGCCGGGTTAACTCCCTGCGCCGCCAGGGTGCCGCGCCCCTCTGGCCCCAGCACGCCGAGACCATGGGCATCGTCGATCATCAGCCAGTTGCCGCTCCGGGCTGCCAATACCGCGAGTTCCCCCCAGGGGGCCTGATCCCCGTCCATGCTGAACACCCCTTCCGAAACAATCAGTCCGCGATTTGGCTCAAGCTGCCGTTCAAGGGCAGCCATATCGTTGTGACCAAAGCGCTTCATCTTGCAGGGGAGCTGGCTGCCCATCTCCTGCAGGGAGGCGTGGTTGAGTTTGTCCTGCCACAGCAGGTGTTCCTTGCCGAGCAGGGCTTTGAGCACCGCCTGATTGGCCGAAAAACCGCAGTTGAAGAGCAGCACCGCCTCCACCCCGAGCCACTCGGCCAGGGTCTTCTCAAGCTCTTGGTGGGCACGGCTGTAACCGGTCACCAGCGGCGAGGCGCCGGCGCCCGCGCCATAGCGCTCAATCCCCGCTTTGAAGGCAGTTTTGATGGCGGGATGATCCGCCAGACCCAGATAGTCGTTGGCGGAAAAGTTGAGGTAGTCGCGCCCCGCGACCCTGAGCCGCCCGCCACTCGCCCCATCGGTCGCGATGCGGTTGCGCAGCAGGCCCGCCTGCTCGCGCTTGGCCAGCGCTGCGCCCAATGCAAAAGGGCCTGTTACTGCTGGGCCAGTCATGACCGCGCAGTCTCTGCACGGGGGCGGGTAGCGTCATAAAACATCTCGGCAGGTTCGCTCTGGCGGCTCACCTCGGCCAGCAACTCCTCTTCTTGTACCTGATCCGGCTTCTGGGCCCGCTGGGCGGGACGAATGCCGAGCCGCTTGAACAGCTGCATATCGCTGTTTTCGTCCGGGTTGGGGGTGGTCAGCAGCTTGCAGCCATAGAAGATGGAGTTGGCCCCAGCCATAAAGCACATCGCCTGCATCTGCTCGTTCATCTTCTCCCGCCCGGCGGAGAGGCGTACATGGGAGGCCGGCATCATGATCCGCGCCACGGCGATGGTGCGGATAAATTCGAACGGATCGAGGTTCTCCTGATCCTCCAGCGGCGTCCCCTTCACCTTGACCAGCATGTTGATGGGCACACTCTCCGGGTGGCGCGGCAGGTTGGCCAGCGCCATCAAGAGGCCCGCCCGATCTTTCGCCTGCTCACCCATGCCGACGATGCCACCGGAGCAGACCTTCATGCCAGCACTGCGTACATGTTCCAGGGTATCGAGCCGGTCCTGATAGGTACGGGTCGAGATGATCTCGCCGTAAAACTCCGGCGAGGTGTCGAGGTTGTGGTTGTAGTAATCGAGCCCCGCAGCCCCCAGACGCGCCGCCTGATCGGCGGTGAGCATCCCCAGCGTCATGCAGGTCTCCATCCCCAGCCCGCGCACCTCCTCGATCATCCGGATGATGTAGGGCATGTCCTTCTCTTTGGGGTTGCGCCAGGCGGCCCCCATGCAGAAACGGGACGAGCCGTTGGCCTTGGCTTCGCGGGCCCGCTCCAGCACCTTCTCCACCTCCATCAGCCGTTCGGCCTCAAGGCCGGTGTGATAACGGGCACTCTGGGGGCAGTATTTGCAATCCTCCGGGCAGGCGCCGGTCTTGATGGAGAGCAGGGTGCTCACCTGCACTTCGTTCGGGTCAAAGTGGGCGCGGTGGACACTCTGGGCCTGAAACAGCAGATCGTTGAATGGCAGGGCAAACAGGGCCTGAACCTCGGACAGGGTCCAGTCATGACGAAGGGCGTGACCGCCCGTGGTGAGAGCATTCATACATGGCTTCCGGTTGTTATTGGTGGGATCCTGCGCCCGCCATCCTTGCAAAAGGTTTTTGCAAGAGCGTGAGCGTAAAACCCGCCGCCGGGCCCGCGCGCTCAAGGTGATGCGCAGTGCCAAGTGGCTGAAATTGTTGGCTAGTGTAGAGAGCACGCGTAGACTGTCAACACCGACCAGATCAAACAAATTGACAACAGAACAACAAATGACCAATCAAGAATTCGACCTGCACCACATCTGGCACCCCTATACCTCCCTCACTCACCCCCTGCCCTGCTATGAAGTGGTCAGCGCCAAAGGGGTGAAGATCACCCTCAGCGACGGCCGTGAACTGGTGGATGGCATGAGCTCATGGTGGGCTTGCGTGCACGGCTATCAGGTGCCGGAGTTGGACGCCGCCGCCACCGCCCAGCTCGGCAAGATGTCCCACGTGATGTTTGGCGGCCTCACCCACGCTCCGGCGGTCGAGCTCTGCCGCAAGCTGGTGGAGATCACTCCAAAGGGGCTTGATCGGGTCTTTCTGGCCGATTCCGGCTCGGTGGCAGTGGAAGTGGCGCTCAAGATGGCGCAGCAATACTGGCACGCCAAGGGGACGCCCAGAGCCAAATTTGTCGCCCTGCGCAGCGGCTATCACGGCGACACCTTTGGCGCCATGAGCGTCTGCGATCCCGATGGCGGCATGCATGAGCTCTACAAGGGCTTCCTGCCAGAGCACTACTTTGTCGAAGCCCCCAGCTGCCGCTTCCACGCCGAGTGGGACGAGCAGTGCGTGGTGGAGCTGGCGACACTCATGGCGGATCATCACGAGGAGATCGCCGCCATCGTGCTTGAGCCCATAGTGCAGGGCGCTGGCGGCATGCGCTTCTATCACCCCCGCTACCTGCAGTGGGTGCGCGCCCTGTGCGACGAATTCGGTGTGCTGCTGATTGCCGACGAGATCGCCACCGGCTTTGGCCGCACCGGCCAGCTGTTTGCCTGCGACTGGGCGGGGATCAGCCCCGACATCATGTGTCTGGGCAAGGCGCTTACCGGCGGCTACCTCACCCTCTCGGCGACCCTGACAACCGAGCATGTCGCCCATACCATCTGTAACGGCAAGGCCGGCGTCTTTATGCACGGCCCCACCTTTATGGGCAACCCGCTTGCCTGCGCGGTGGCCAACGCCTCCATCGATCTGCTGCTGACCTCACCTTGGCAGGAGCGGGTGCGCACCATCGAGCATCAGCTGCGAACAGAACTGGTAGAGCTGACCCTGCACCCGGCGGTCGCGGATGTGCGAGTGCTCGGCGCCATCGGGGTGGTGGAGATGAAAGAGCGGGTGGATGTGGCGCGCATCCAGCGCAAATTTGTCGAACTGGGCGCCTGGATCCGCCCCTTTGGCAAGCTGGTCTACTTGATGCCCCCCTTCGTCATCACCCCTGAAGAGCTGCGGGTATTGACCGGCGCCATCCGTCAGGCCATCGCCGAAGGCGAGTTTTAATGCATGCAGCGGGCGGCCATCGCTGCCGCCCGTTTGACTACCGGCATTTGATATATAATGAGGACAACTTTATCCACTTCAGTGCGCTTTCACTTGCCGTAATGTGAGCAAAACACCAGACCTGAGGCCCCAAGAGGGGTAAACTGCTGCGGTTTTACCATCAAGAAAGACTGCTCATGCGCCTCTCCATTGCTGCCAAAATCAACTTTTTCCTGCTCTTCATCTTCTCCATGGTACTGGTCTTCTCCGCAGCCTATCAGGCAGTGCGCGAGCGCGATCTCATCCTGACCCTCATCAAGGAGCAGAGCCGCGAGCAGACCGAAGCCTATTTCGACGGTCTCAACATGCTGATGCTGACCGGCAAGATGGATGCCCGCGATACTCTGCGCGGCAAGTTTCTCGACCACGCCCATGTGGAGGATGCACGCATCGTTCGTGGCGACGCGGTGAGCAAACAGTTCGGGCCGGGACGGGAGACCGAACAGGTAAAGGATGAGTTTGATGAGCTGGCACTGGCGGGCAAAGGGAGTCTGGAGGTGGTGCACAACGGCATGCACAGCCGTCTGGTAGTGACCCGACCGCTGCTGGCCAAGAAGGATTTTCGCGGCACCGACTGCACCAGCTGTCATCTGGTGCCGGAGAACACCGTGCTTGGTGCGGTGCGCTTTGACTACTCCCTCGATTCGCTGTTTACCCGGGTCGAGCAGAATATTCTCACCTCGGCGCTCATTCTCACCGGCATCTTCGGGATGGGACTGCTGCTGACCCTCTGGGTCATCCGCACCTGGATCGTGCGCCCTCTCAACCAGTTGACCCGCTCCATGGAAGAGGCCACCGACTTGCACGACTTCGGCCACCGGCTGGAGGGGGATGACGGCGACGAGATTGGCCGGGTGGCGGTGGCCTACAACCAGATGCTCGACAGTGTGGAGCGCCAGCTCGGCAAGCGACCGCTCGGCGGCAAGCCGGGAGCTCGCCCTGGCGAATAGCGGACCACACCGCCCGGCATCGGCTAACCGGTGTAATAGAACAGCAGACAAGCAATAAGGATCAGCAGCAGGATCGCCAGATTGACGTGATAGGCATCATCCCTGCGCCGACTGCGCCGCCGCTCCAGCAGCAGTACAGCCAGGGTCAGCAAGCTGCAACCCCACAGGCCATGCACCAACCAGGGAGTGAGTGCGGGATCCCAGTAATCGCGTACCTTGATGCCGCCGTAAACCAGAAAACCATATGCAATCTCCGGCCTAGCATAGTGATAGAGCGCAAGCAGCACGATAAAACCGCACCAGCAGATCAGCACCATTGCTCGCAACAGTCGTGTCAGCCAATCCGGCCCTTGTCGCCGCTCTTTCACTCGCATCTCCTGTCCCGAGGGAACCCTGCTTGGGTGAACCATGCTGAAAACCCCACCAGAGTCCGACATTTTTGCTTGTTTATCAAACCCGCGCGGGTAAGATTGACGGCTTAGTCTGCCATGGTGGGCCATCTGTGCCCGGGCCAGACTCCCTAGTGTTGCAAATAGCGCTGCAAGAACAAGCTGGAGACAATATTTCGATGACGCACGCATCCGTAGTTGATGTGCTGACCGGTAAATATGCGGTTGGCACCACCCTGACTGTACGAGGGTGGATCCGGACTCGCCGTGATTCCAAGGCGGGGATCTCATTTTTGGCCATTTCCGATGGCTCCTGTTTCCATCCGGTACAGGCCGTCGTCCCCAATACCCTGGCCAATTACGAGAATGAAGTGCTGCGTCTGACCACCGCCTGCTCCGTGGAAGTGACTGGCATCATCGCCGAATCCCAGGGCAGCGGCCAGGCTTTCGAACTGCAGGCCACCGATGTGAAGGTTGTCGGCTGGGTCGAAGATCCGGACACCTACCCGATGGCCGCCAAGCGCCACAGCATCGAGTACCTGCGTGAACAGGCTCACCTGCGCCCGCGCACCAACATCGTTGGCGCCGTGACCCGGGTTCGTCACTGCCTGGCTCAGGCCATCCACCGCTTCTTCCACGAAGAGGGTTTTGTCTGGGTAGCGACCCCGCTCATCACCGCCTCTGACACCGAAGGTGCCGGCGAGATGTTCCGCGTCTCTACCCTGGATATGGAAAACCTGCCGCGCACCGACGCTGGCAAGGTGGACTACAACGAAGATTTCTTCGGCAAAGAGGCCTTCCTGACCGTATCCGGCCAGCTGAACGCCGAAACCTATGCCTGTGCCCTCTCCAAGGTCTACACCTTCGGTCCGACCTTCCGCGCCGAAAACTCCAACACCAGTCGTCACCTGGCAGAGTTCTGGATGGTGGAGCCGGAAGTGGCCTTCAACAATCTGGAAGATAACGCCGCGCTGGCTGAAGCCATGCTGAAGTACGTCTTCAACGCCGTCCTGACCGAGCGTCGCGACGATCTGGAGTTCTTTGCCCAGCACGTGGACAAGGATGCTATCGGCCGTCTGGAGCGTTTCGTCGCCTCCGACTTCGCCCAGATTGATTACACAGATGCCATCGAAGTGCTGAAAAACTGCGGCAAGAAGTTCGAGTTCCCGGTCTCCTGGGGCATCGATCTCTCCTCCGAGCACGAACGCTATCTGGCCGAGGAGCACTTCAAGTCTCCGGTGGTGGTGAAGAACTATCCGAAAGATATCAAGGCGTTCTATATGCGCCTCAACGACGACGGCAAGACCGTTGCCGCGATGGACGTACTGGCACCGGGCATCGGCGAGATCATCGGTGGCTCCCAGCGTGAAGAGCGTCTGGAGGTACTGGATGCCCGCCTGGCCGAGATGGGCCTGAAGCAGGAAGATTACTGGTGGTATCGCGATCTGCGCCGCTACGGCACAGTCCCGCACTCCGGCTTCGGTCTGGGCTTCGAGCGTCTGGTGGTTTACGTGACCGGTATGGGCAACGTCCGCGACGTGATCCCGTTCCCGCGAACTCCGCGTACCGCCGAGTTCTGATCAGCGGCATATTGCCACTACATTGCAAAAGCCGTCCTCAGGGTCGGCTTTTTTATTACCCCCGTTATGGGTAATACTCAGAACCAATCGACACAAGGAATGGGTCGTTCATGGGATATCGTCGGCTTCTGACACTCTTGCTGCTCTGGCTCCCCCTGCAATTGCGGGCAGAACCCGTGCACCTGACCACCCTGGAGTGGCCCCCCTATACCAGCCAGCATCTCCCTGATGGTGGCCTTACCGGCCATATCGTCAAGCGTGCATTTGCCGAAGCGGGGCTGGAGGTTCAGTTTGACTTCTACCCCTGGCATCGAGCCATGTTGCTGGCATCCGATCCCGCCCAGCACTACAGCGGCTACTTCCCCAAATACTTCGCCGATGATCTGGATAAACGGTGGCATATTTCCACCAGCGTGGGCAGTAGTGTGCTGGGCATGGCGCAGCAAGCCGGCCCCCCTATCCACTGGCAGCGACTCGAAGATCTCGCTTCCTACCGGATTGGGGTCGTCGCAGGTTATATCAATACCCGTGAATTTGATGCCCTGATGGCCAGCAAGCGCCTCAACACCTTTGCCGTGGACGACGATCACCTCAACCTGCGAAAATTGCAGCGCGACCGGCTCGATCTGGCCGTGATCGACCGGGATGTTTTCTACTGGCTCACCTATCACGATGACAAACTCCACCCCGAACAGCTGCAGTTCAACCCGAAGATCCTCGGGTACAAGAGCCTGCACATCATGTTCCGTCCCGATCAACAGCAACTGCAACAGCGAGTGAACAATGCGCTAGCCAGACTCGATATCAAGCAGCTGAGCGAACAGTATCAGCGTCGCTATCTGCTATCAGCACCCGCCCCCCGATGAGCAGAGTCGCAGAACACCCCATTTGTCAAAAAAGATATCTTTAACCCGTGTTTTTACAGCCTCTTCTCCCCTGACCCGGGCCTTTTTCCACAACTTCCTTACCAACGCATTCCCCATCACAACGCCTCTGGTTGCACTCTGATGGGCTGGCCCCGAGTGATACCACTTGGTGACAAAAATGATGTTTTTGTTAGTACGTGGTTTTTAAGTGGTTTAATCAAAAATTCATCGAGTTATTGAAGTAACTCAATTTTTTCACTTTTTCAGGGGAGCAGAATAGCAACTAACCCTTTCGGGCTAAATAAAACAGACAATGACAATTCATGGTTCAGGCTACCCGCGGCAATATGGGTTGAATCACACGAGGTAACGGAATGATCTTGATGGAATTTTTAGTGGTACTCGGCTGCTTGCTGCTGGGTACCCGCTTTGGGGGCATGGGACTTGGTCTCATCAGTGGTATCGGTCTCTTCCTGCTGACCTTCGTCTTCGGTCTGGTTCCGGGCGAACCGCCTGTTCAGGTAATGCTGACCATTCTGGCGGTGATCGGCTGTGCCGCCACCCTGCAGACTGCCGGTGGCCTTAACCTGATGATGCAAGTGGCCGAGCGTCTGCTGCGCCGTCACCCGCAATACATCACTATCCTGGCGCCGCTCACCACCTGGACCCTCACCTTCCTGTGCGGTACCGGCCACGTGGTCTACACCATGTTCCCCATCATCGCTGACATCGCGCTGCAAAAGAACATCCGTCCCGAGCGCCCGATGGCTGTCGCCTCCGTTGCCTCCCAGATGGCCATCTGCGCCTCCCCGGTCTCCGTTGCTGTGGTCTCCATGGTCTCCATTCTGGCGGCTGGTCACGGTATCGGTCAGGCTTACGGCCTGCTCGACATCCTGATGATCGCCATCCCCTCCTCCCTGACCGGTGTCATCGTGGCAGCCCTGTGGAGCCTGCGTCGCGGCAAGGATCTGGACAAGGACGAAGAGTTCCAGGCCAAGATCAAAGACCCAGAGCAGCGCGCCTTCATCTACGGCGGTGGTGAAACCCTGCTCAACACCAAGTTCCCGAAAGAGGCCTACTGGTCTACCTGGATCTTCTTCGCCGCCATCGCCGCCGTGGTATTGCTCGGTGCCAACGAAGGTCTGCGTCCGGTGTTCACCATCAAGGACAAAACTGGCCCGCTCTCCATGAACCTGGTGATCCAGATGATGATGCTGATCGCCGGTGCCATCATACTGATGCGCTGCAAGGTCAAGCCGGGCGAGATCGCCAACGGTGCCGTCTTCAAGGCGGGTATGGTCGCCATCTTCTCCGTATTCGGGGTGGCATGGATGAGTGAGACCTTCTTCCAGGCTCACATGCCGCTGCTCAAAGAAACCCTGGCCCACGTGGTACAGGCCCAGCCCTGGACCTACGCCCTGGTGCTGTTCCTCATCTCCAAGCTGGTGAACAGCCAAGCCGCAGCCCTCACCGCTATCGCCCCCATGGGTCTGGCGCTGGGTGTCGAGCCCAAGCTGCTGATTGCCTTCCTGCCAGCGAGCTACGGCTACTTCGTGCTGCCGACCTACCCGAGCGATCTGGCCTGTATCGGTTTCGACCGCTCCGGCACCACCCGCATCGGCAAGTTCATCATCAACCACAGCTTCATCATTCCAGGGCTGATCGGGGTGGTGACCTCCTGCTCGCTGGGCTTTATCCTCACCAGCATCCTGCTCTAATCGCAGCGGTGTTTACCACGCTATTGCAATACAGGCCCCCGCTTCGGGGGCCTGCTTTTTTCCAGCTCCGTTACCTCAACCACTTCCCCGCCGCCATTTCCGGACACTATGCCTTTACCTCTGCCCCCGCCGCTGGGTAGCATGCCCCCTCGTTCACCACCGGAATCTCATCCATGTCTCGCGTCATCCTGCTCTGGAGCGGTGGCAAAGATGCCATGCTGGCTCTCTGTCATGCCCGTCAAGCGGGCCATCAGGTGGTGGCACTGGCCACCTTTGCGCCGCCAGAGTCCCGATTTCTCGCTCACCCCTTGCCGCTGGTGCGCCGTCAGGCGGAAGCCCTCGGGCTGCCCCATCTGCTGGTCACCATCGAAGCGCCGTTCGAGCAGAGCTATGAGACGGCGCTGAGCCACTTGCAGCAGGAGTGGAACCTCGACGGGGTAGTGACCGGCGATATCGACAGCGTGGGGGGCGCACCAAACTGGATCCGCGAACGCTGCCGCCCGCTCGGGCTCACCGTCCATACCCCGCTCTGGCAGCAATCTCGCCAAGCCTTGCTGGCGGATATGCTGGCCCGCGGCATCGTCGCCCACCTCTCCTGCATCGATACCCGGGTGCTGGCCCCCGAGTGGACTGGACGCCCCCTCGATGCCGCCACCCTCTGCGAGCTACAACAACTGGCCGAGCGCGAGGGCTTCGATGCCTGCGGCGAGCAGGGGGAGTACCACACCATGGTGACTGACGGCCCGGGCTTTGCCGCCCCGCTGCGCCTCGATGGCTGGCAGGTAGCACGGCAGGATCATCTGGCCTATCTGGCTGAGCCACAGGGGTAACGGCCTCAAGCCATCTGGCGCGCTCGTTCAGGGACGCGCGAAAAATCGAGATAAAAAAAGGGAGGCAACAGCCTCCCGTTTGGAGTGGAGCGGACCAATTTTGAGCGGGCCATGATGACCCGAACAAGGGATAAACCGGCTTATTTCGCCAGCTTGCCCAGCACCCGCTGCAGCAGGCGGATGCGCGGCTCGATGCTGTCCAGCAGCAGGAATTCCGCCTCCGAGTGAAAACCGCCCCCCATGGGGCCGAAACCATCGAGGGACGGCACCCCCGCGGCGGCGGTAAAGTTGGCATCCGAACCGCCACCGGCCTCCAGCCAGTTGAAGGAGATCCCCTCCTCTTTCGCAGCCGCCTCCACCAGCGCCATCACAGCTTCTGTATCGCCGCTCGGGCGCATCGCCGGCTTGAAGGTCTGGCGATCCACCTCGACCCGACAGCCCGCAAGGAAGGGGTTGTTGGCCATAAAGGTGAGCCGCTCGTGCACCGCAGCGGCCTCTTCGTTACTCCAGAAACGCAGATCGACGATTGCCTCGGCAAAGTCGGGCACCACGTTAACGCCGGTGCCGCCCTGTACCACGCCGACGTTCATGGTGGTGCCCGTGGTCATGTTGACCTGCTCGTTAATGGCCAGCACCCAATGAGCGAGTTCTGTGATGGCAGAGACCCCTTCGGTCAGAGCCGAACCGGCATGGGACGCCTTGCCGTGAAAGGTGATGCGGTACTTGGCATTGCCCTTGCGGGCGCTGATGAGATCCCCGTTGGGGCGCGCCGCTTCGGCCACCAGCACGCAGCCGCTCTGTTTGGCCTTCTCCACCAGCCAATCTTTCGACCAGGGGGAGCCAATCTCTTCGTCGCAGTTGCAGCAGACCAGCACCTTGAGCTTGGCCAGCTGCACCGGATCCATCTCTTTAAGTGCATACCAGATAGAGAGCAGGCCACTCTTCATGTCCGAGACACCGGGGCCAAAGGCTTGATTGCCTTCGATTTTCAACGGGCGCTTGGCCGCTGTTCCCTCGGGGAAGACGGTGTCCATGTGGCCCACCAGCATCACGTCGTAGTGAGCGGCACCCGGTGCATTGGTTGCCTCGAGGCAGGGGCCGCACTCGGCAGCAAACTGGTGGCGGGTCACCTGCCAGCCGATGGCCTCATATTTCTCGGTCATGATGTCGGCCACTTTGGCCACCCCGGCCGGGGTGCGAGTACCGCAATCGAGGTTGATGAGCGGGGCCAGATCTGCCAGGTAGGCATCCAGAGAAAAAGCGTTGCGAGAGTCTGTCATTGTCATCTCCTGGGACGGGAGGGCAGGCCTCCCGTCCGACAGCCGAGTGAAAGGGGCGGACAGCTCGTGCCGTCCGCCACCCGCTTACATAAACAGCAGATAGTTGAGGGTCAGCGCCGTCACCAGCGCCCCCGCCATCGGCACGCTGGTGCGTTTGACCACGGTAAAGGGCGACACCTTGGCAATCCCCGCACAAGCGATCAGCACCGCCGCGATGGGAGAGATGGTGCGGCCGATACTGGAAGCGAGCTGCATCGGCAGCAACATGGTCACCGCAGGCACGCCAAACTTGGCCGCCACCGCCGGTGCCAGGGTCGAGAAGCTCAGGAACGCCGCGTTGCCGGAGCCCATGATGACCGCCGCCACCATGATGAGGCCCACCATCACCAGGGTCATCAGGCCGCTGCCGATACCGGCATTGCTGGCAGAGTGCAGCAGGGTATCGATGGCGCCGATGGCCTTGAGAGATTCGGCAAACAGCTCGGCACAGACGATGAGCGCCACCACAGGGCCAAACACCTTGCCCATGCCATCGAGGAAGCTCGACAGCCCCGCGAATGCGGTTCGCACCGAGCGGCTACGCAGCAGCTCGCACAGCATGCCGATAAAGACCGACAGCAGCATGGCCACCTCCACGCTCATCTTGATGTCGCTCACCAGCAGCTTGGAGAAGGTCATCATCAGCACGAAGGGGATTATCGGCAGCAGGGCATACCAGGTGGGCGCCTGCACGCTCTCGGTGCCCTGCTCGTCCAGCTCGGCGTGATCGCCGCGATGGAGCGCAGGATCCCAGCCATCCTTGCGATCGCAGTGACGCTGCCAGAAGAAATGCAGCACCATGGTCACCAGCAGCATGGGGGCCACCAGCCAGATCTGGTAGTCGACGAAATAGCTGGTCGGATCCATGCCGGATTGACCGGCGGAGAAGATGGCGTTGGTCTGGGTCGGGCCAATTTCAAACGCCTGGGAGGTGGCGATGACACCACAGGCGGAGGCCGGGCTGATGCCGAGGTTGCGCATCACCGGATACATGGTGACCATCAACAACAGGCCAAGGCCGGTGGCGGAGGTGACGAACAGGGAGACAAAGACCGCCACCAGATAACAGATGGCGAGCATCAGGTAGCTGGACTGGATGCCCGCCACCGGCTTGACCGCCACCCGCACCAGCGCCTGAGAGGCCCCGATATGGGACATGTAAGTGGCAAAACCCGCCACCGCCATGATGGTGAGGCCGAGGCCCGCCGCGCGGTAGGAGAAGATCCCCTTGAACACTTCGAACAGGTCGAACAGGGCGAAGCCGGTGCTCTTGTCAGCGGGGAGAATGGGGTGCAGCCCCAACCAGTAGGCCACTGCAAAAATGGCCATGCCCGCCAGCGCCAGCACCGCCTGCGGGTTGTAATCCTTGATGATGCCGTAGACCACGGCGACCAGAACGAGCAAGACGAATAAAAGTTCCAATATTCACTCCTGATAAATTTATCGAGGAGCGAAATCTAGTGATCTGACTACTGTTTGCCTTTGATCCCCATCAATAAAGGTGACGACATTGGGCTTTGACAGCACAATATGTTAGCCAAGTGCCAAATTTTCGTTTTTTCACCCACAGAAAAACCTTTACCATTCTCGGAAAGAGAATTGTCTGACGCGACTCCCCTCTTTTTTGCGTTGGATCAACATACGACAGCGCCGAAGTGGCGAAGATGCGCTTCGACATATAGCGACCATTTCGCGCCGGAGAGAGTTATGACAAGCCAAGCCACCGCAGGTGTCTCGACCTGCGACTACAAGCTGTGGGACATCCTCGTCGAGTCTGCAAAGGAACGCACTACCATTCGTTATTCCAAACTGGCCAAGCAGGCCGGGCTGGAGCAGTGCCAGGATGAACTGCGCACCCTGCTGCAACGCATCCGCATGTACTGCACCGAAAACAACCTGCCGATCCTCTCCGCCATCGTGGTGGACGACGTGGGCAAATACACTGGCCTCTCTTCCAGCCTGCCTGATGCACCCTGGGAACGGGCCCGGGTCTTTGACCATGAGTGGACCACCCTGCACTGATTGAGGTACTTGATGATGCCGACCAAAACGCGCCCACTGGCGCGTTTTGGCTATCTGGCGTTTGCCCCCTTCTCTTTTTCTCCTGCAATAGTCGATCTTCTCCCGCAATACCCAACCCCATCGGGCACGCCAGCCCCACTGCTTCTGACTTTGTGCTCAAAATCGCCGTTCAGGTGTGACCAGTTCCGGTAAAACCCGCGAGCCGGACCATCGGCGTTGCCATGGGATTGCCACAATGCCAGAATCGGGCCCTTGCACTCTGTTGATTCGGATTTTCGGGCGCGGCCACGGCCAGCGCCCACAAGAGAAGGACTCCCCATGGCCATCACCCTCTATGGCATCAAGAACTGCGACACCATCAAGAAAGCCCGCAAGTGGCTGGATGAGGCCGGTATCGACTACCGCTTTCACGACCACCGCGCCGACGGCCTGAACCCGGACGATCTGGACAGCTGGCTGGCAAAACTCGGCTGGGAAGCCCTGCTCAACAGCCGCGGCACCACCTTCCGCGCCCTGCCGGATGAGGCCAAACAGGGGCTCGACACCGCCAAGGCGCGCGCCCTGCTGCTGGAACATCCGGCCATGATCAAGCGCCCGCTGCTCGACCGTGACGGCGAACTGACCCTGGGTTTCAAGGCTGATCACTACCAATCCCTCTTTTCCCGTTAAGGACAACTAAGGACAACTGATGTCGGATGTCATCGCACTGGCCAAGGATCTGATCCGCCGCCCCTCCGTTACCCCCCTCGATGAAGGGTGCCAGACCCTGATGGCGGAGCGCCTCGCCAAGCTCGGGTTTGTCATCGAGCCCATGGTGTTTGAGGACACCACCAACCTCTGGGCCCGTCGTGGCAGCGAGGGGCCACTGTTCTGCTTCGCCGGTCACACCGACGTGGTGCCCGCCGGGCCGCTGGACAAATGGCACACCCCGCCGTTCGAGCCGACCATCAAGGATGGCGTGCTCTACGGACGCGGCGCCGCCGACATGAAGGGCTCGCTGGCTGCCATGGTGGTGGCGGTAGAGCGCTTCGTGGCCGAGCATCCGGATCACACCGGGTCCATCGCCTTTCTCATCACCTCCGATGAGGAGGGGCCCTTTATCAATGGCACCACCCGGGTGATCGACACCCTGGAGGCCCGCAACGAGAAGATCCGCTGGTGCATCGTCGGCGAGCCCTCCTCTACCGCCGTGGTAGGGGATGTAGTGAAGAACGGCCGCCGCGGCTCCATCACCGGCGATCTGCTGGTACGCGGGGTGCAGGGCCATGTGGCTTATCCCCATCTGGCTGACAACCCGATCCACAAGGCGGCGCCAGCGCTGGCCGAACTTGCCGCCACCGTGTGGGATGAGGGCAACGCCTACTTCCCCCCCACCAGCTTCCAGATTGCCAACATCTCGGCCGGCACCGGCGCTTCCAACGTCATTCCGGGCGAATTGCAGGTGCAGTTTAACTTCCGCTTCAGCACCGAACTGACCGACCTGGATATCCGCGAGCGGGTCGAGGCGCTGCTGGATAAACATGGCCTCGATTATCAGCTGAGCTGGACCCTCTCCGGCCAACCTTTCCTCACCGATACCGGCGCGCTGCTTGATGCGGCCGTGGCGGCCATCGAGGCGGTGAACGGTCAGCGACCGGCCCTGCTCACCACTGGTGGCACCTCCGACGGGCGCTTTATCGCCCCCACCGGCGCCGAGGTGATTGAGCTCGGGCCGGTCAACGCCACCATTCACAAGGTGAACGAGTGCGTGAAGGCGGACGATCTGGATCTGCTGGCCGACATGTACCAAGGGGTGCTCGAGAGATTGCTGGCATGACGCAGGAACAACTGCTGGGGCTCGACGAGAGCCACCTTATTCTGGTGGGGCGCGGCCCCCATCGGCTGACCGCCGCCACCGCGGCGGCCTTCAACGACATGCAGGTGGCGGCCGCCTACGAGGGGTTCAACCTGCAGGCGGCCTCCAGCTGGCGCAGCTTCGAGCGCCAACTCGCCATCTGGAATGGCAAGTGGCGCGGCGAACGGCCACTGCTCGATGCCCACAGCCAGCCCATCGACGCCCTGCAACTGAGCGACGAGGAGCGCCTCCACGCTATCCTGCGCTGGAGCGCCCTGCCCGGCACCAGCCGTCACCACTGGGGGACCGATCTCGATATCTACGACCCGGACTGCCTGCCCGCCAATACCAAACTGGCACTGGAGCCGTGGGAGTATGAAGCCGGGGGCTGGTTTGCAGGCTTGAGCGAGTGGCTCAGCGACCATATGAGCGACTTCGGCTTCTTCCTCCCTTATGCCAAGCCGGTCGGGGCAGAGAGCGGGGTCGCCTACGAGCCCTGGCATATTAGCTTCTCGCTGGAGTCCGACGAGCAGCGACTTGATCCCGCGGCACTGGCGCTTTGCCTGCAACAGGCGGATATTGAAGGCAAGTCGACCATATTGGCCAACCTTGATGAAATTTTGGCCTGTTATGTCACCACCTGTCCTGACGAAAGGAAAATCCCATGAATCTCTGGCTGTGGATAGGGTTGCCGCTGCTGTTCCTGCTCGGGCTGTTTCTCAATGCCATCAAAGACATGAAACGGCTGGAGAAGCAGTTGCCCAACTACAAGGACAAGATCCGCGAAGTAAAGGATGACGAGGACGACTGAATCCCGCCCCCATCCCGTGGGGAGCGCCCTTGTGCTCCCCTCTCCCTCTGCTGTGCCGTTTCGCTTTTCCCCGCCCTCTCCTCCCTGCGCATCCTGAAATCGACGCTCCTTTGACTCCGCTTTCGTTAACCCCGTCACAGTCAGAATATGGCGCGGCCATGCTGAAAAAAGGGATGAAAAATGTAAGAAAGTGAAAATTGATGCACAAATAAGCCACACAAGGGGTGCCTAACTGCATATAATGTGCCTACTTTGCACATTACCAGGAAGGAGTTCGCCCTTGGATGCCGCTACCATCAACAGTTTCTTTTTTGTCGCTGCCCTGTTGGTGGGAGCCAGCGTACTGTTGAGCGCCCTCTCTTCCCGCCTCGGTATTCCCATTCTGGTTATCTTCCTCGCCGTCGGCATGCTGGCCGGTGAGGATGGCCCTGGTGGCATCCACTTCGCCGACTACTCCATCGCCTATCTGGTGGGCAACCTGGCGCTTGCCATCATTCTGCTCGACGGTGGCATGCGCACCCGGGTCTCCTCGTTTCGGGTTGCACTCTGGCCTGCCTTGTCGCTGGCGACAGTCGGGGTGGCTATCACCACCGGCCTGACGGGGCTTGCCGCAGCCTGGCTGTTTGACCTCAACCTGATGCAGGGGATGCTGATCGGCGCCATCGTCGGCTCCACCGATGCGGCAGCGGTTTTCTCCCTGCTTGGCGGGCGCAGCCTCAACGAGCGGGTGAGCGCGACGCTGGAGATAGAGTCGGGCAGCAACGATCCTATGGCAGTGTTTCTTACCGTCACCCTGATCGAGGTGCTCGCCACCGCCCAGCAAGGGCTGGATGGGGGCTTCCTGCTGCTGCAACTGGTCAAGCAGTTTGGTCTTGGCGCCGGGATCGGCCTTGGCGGCGGCTGGCTGCTGTGGCGCCTCATCAACACAGCCCGCTTGGCGCCGGGGCTCTATCCGCTGCTCACCGTCAGCGGCGGTCTGCTGATCTTCGCCCTCACCACGGCGGTCGGTGGCAGCGGCATTCTCGCCATCTATCTCACCGGTCTGTTGCTCGGTAACCTCGCCCTGCGCAGCCGCAGCACCACATTGTCGGTGCTGGACGGTCTGACCTGGCTCAGCCAAATCGGCATGTTTCTGGTGCTGGGGCTGCTTGCCTCCCCCCACAAGCTGCTGCCCATCGCCCTGCCCGCGCTGGCGCTGGCGATGTGGATGATCCTGTTTGCCCGCCCGGTGTCGGTCTGGATCGGGCTGCTACCGTTCAAGAACTTCGCCCCCCGCGAGCGCTGGTTTATCTCCTGGGTTGGCCTGCGCGGCGCCGTGCCCATCATTCTGGCGGTGTTCCCCATGATGGCGGGGCTGCCCAACGCCCAGCTCTACTTCAACGTCGCCTTCTTTGTAGTACTGGTCTCGCTGATTTTGCAGGGCAGCTCGCTACCGCTGGCCTCAAAACTGGCGCGGGTGGAGGTACCGGCACCGCCGTCGCCCATCAACCGCTCCGGGCTCGAAATCGATCTCGACAGCCAGTGGGAGACCTTCGTCTACCAGCTGGGGGAAGAGAAGTGGTGCATCGGCTCGCCACTGCGGGATCTGCAGATGCCCACCGGCACCCGGATCTGCGCCCTGTTTCGTGGCCGCGAGCTGCTCCACCCCTCGGGTAGTACCTGTCTGCAGGCCGATGACATCCTCTGCGTCATCGGTCACGAACGTGACCTCCCCGCCCTCGGTCAGCTCTTTAGTCAGGCACCGGAGCAAGATCTCGGCCCCCGCTTCTTCGGTGACTTCCTGCTGGAAGCGGCGGCACGGCTGGTGGATCTCGCCCCTCTTTACGGGCTGGATGTGAGCGAGGTGGCGGATCAGACACTGGGCGATTTTATTGCCAGTCAGTTGGGCGATAATCTGGTGGTCGGTGACAACATCGAATGGCAGGGCCTGATCTGGACCGTGGCCGAAATGGACGAGAGCGTGCCGAGCAAGATCGGGGTGCGCTTTCAGGAAGAGGACCCGGTCTGACTGACCGTCCCGTATCAAGTCCCCAGCAAGAAGGGAGAGAGTTATGCCATATCAAAGTTTGCTGTCCGGCCCCCTGCCCCCCGCTGCCAATCTGGGGGTCATTGAAGGCTTTTTTGGCAAGGGATGGAGCTGGCAGGCCCGCGCCCGCTACGCCCAGTGGCTGCCACGCCACGGTTACGGTTTCTATATCTATGCACCGAAAGAGGATGGCTATCTGCGCAAGCACTGGGCCCTCCCCTGGCCCGAGCAGCAGCTGGCGGATCTCGCCGAACTGGCGCGCCAGTGCCGCGCCAACGGCCTCGCCTTCGGGGTGGGCTTGAGCCCCATGGGGGCTCATCACGACTACGATCGCAAACGCTCGGCGCTGCTTGAGAAAGTGCGCCTCATCGACGAGATGCTGCAGCCTGACATTCTGGCAGTGCTGTTTGACGACATGAAGGGGGATACCCCGGATCTGGCGCACCATCAGCTCATCATCGCCCACGACATCGCGGCTCACAGCAAGGCGACCCGCCTCATCTTCTGCCCCAGCTACTACTCGACCGATCCGGTGCTGGAGAAGGTGTTTGGCGCCATGCCTCCCCACTATCTGGAGGAGCTTGGCGAGCGGCTCGATCGCCGTTTCGAGATCTTCTGGACCGGCCCCAAGGTCTGCTCCAGCGAATATCCGGCCAGCCACCTCAAGCAGGTGACCGAACTGCTCGGCCGCAAGCCCTTCCTGTGGGACAACTACCCGGTCAACGATGGCAGCAAGGCGAGCAGCTACCTGCACCTGCGCGCCTTCGAGAATCGCCCTGCCGAGCTGGCAGAGCTGGTCTCTGGCCACGCGGTCAACCCGATGAAACAGGCGGCGCTGTCGACCCTACCCCTCGCCACCCTGCCGATGAGCTACCGCCTCGGCAAGCAGTACGACCCCGACAAGGCGCAGCATGCCGCCCTCAACGCCACCTGCGGCCCACAGATCTCGGCGATGATCGAGGCCGACCTGCCGCTGTTTCAGGACATAGGGATGGCCCAGCTGACCCCTGAGCAGGTGGCCCATCTCAAGGCCCGCTACCTGCCGTTTCGTGACCAATCCTGCGTCGACGAAATCGTGCGCTGGCTGGATGGGGAGTATGTGTTCGACCCCGACTGCCTGACCGATTGATCTGCCTCGGCAGGCGTGATGGGCACAGCCACTCTGGACAAGGTGTGCGCACAGTTACGGCAACAAAGAGTTAATCACTGAGAATATCGGGCATAACCCGGGGCCAGGATGGCAGTTAAACAGCCCTGACAAGATGGTTTCAAGGGAGCTTGTATGGATACACATCTGCTTTACCAGAATCTGGCGGTGATCGCTGCCTTCTTGCTGATCTACAGCCTGATCGCGGGGCGCTTCGAATCAAAGCTGGTCAACGGCCCCCTGCTCTTTCTGCTGACCGGCTGGTTGCTGGGGCCTGGCGGGCTGGAGCTGCTCTCCCTCTCTATCGACAGCGCCGGCATCAAGCTGCTAGCCGAGCTGACTCTGGTTATCGTTCTGTTCAACGATGCCGCCAATACCAACTGGCAAGTATTGCTGGCCAACCGCCAGCTCCCCATCCGGCTGCTAATGATCGGCCTGCCACTGACGCTCATCGCCGGAGCCCTGTTTGGTCACTGGATCTTCCCCGACCTGCCACTGCTGGAGATGGCCATCCTCTCCACCATTCTTGCCCCCACGGATGCGGCGCTCGGCAAGGCGGTGGTGAGCAACCCGGCCGTACCGGCGCCACTGCGCGAAGGGCTCAATCAGGAGAGCGGCCTCAACGACGGCATCTGTGTGCCTGTGCTGCTTCTGCTGCTGGCCCTTATCGCCCCCACAGAGCAGCACGCAGGCACAGCCACGCTGGCCATCACCCTGATGCTGGAGGAGATCGGCATTGGCCTCCTGGTCGCTTTTGTACTGACCAGCCTAACCATACGGCTGCTGAAAATCTCCTATCTCAACGGCTGGCAACTGCCGCTCTGGCGCCAGCTCACCATGCCGGGACTGGCCCTGCTCTGCTTTGCGCTGGCCCAGAGTCTGGGGGGGAGCGGCTTTATCGCCGCCTTTGTCGGCGGTCTCTTTATCGGGCGCAGACTCGGTGAACACAAGCACGCCTATATGGACAGTTGCGAAGGCTACGGCGACCTGCTCTCCGTGGTGATCTGGATGGTGTTTGGCGCAACTCTGCTCCCCATGTTGTCGGAGCTGATGCACTGGCAATACTGGCTCTATGCCATTGCCAGCCTCACCCTGCTGCGGATGGTGCCGGTCTGGCTGAGCCTGCTCGGCACCGGCCTCAAGCCAGAGCTCAAGCTCTTTATCGGCTGGTTCGGCCCGCGGGGCCTTGCCAGTATCGTCTTTGCAGTGATGGTGCTGCAAAACCAGCCTGCCCTGATTGGCCAGCGCCCCATCATCGCCACTGTGCTCTGCACCATCATATTGAGCGTGCTGCTGCATGGCATCACCGCCAACCCCTGGGTCACACGTTTCAAACCCCGCTGAACCACTTGGCACTCATAAAAAATGCCACCGACCGGTGGCATTTTTCTTGTCTGGTGGGGGTCACTAACAGCGCTTAACCAAGCGCCAGCCAGACTCCCACCCCCAGCATCAGAGTACCGGCGATGCGGTTCATCAGGGTGACGTTGCCGCTCTTGGCGAGGAAGTGGCGCAGAGTTCGGCCACCACTGGCGTAGAGCAGCAGGCAGGAGAATTCGATGACCAGAATAAGCGCCACCAGCGCAGTGATCTGCGGCACCATCGGCTTGCTGGCCGAAATGAACGGTGGCAGCAGGGAGATCATGAAGGCCCACCCCTTGGGGTTGGCAATGGCGGTGACGAAACCCTGCACCGCCAGTCCCATGGCGCTGGTCTGCTGACCGGACGAAAGATCCGCCGGAATGGCCATCTTCCCCTTGGCCTGCCACATCTGGATACCGAGCCAAACCAGATAGGCGCCCCCCACATATTTGAAGGCGGCAAAGATCCCCGGATAGTTGAGCATGATGGCAGCCACCCCGATCACCGACAGCACCGAGACCAACCCGACTCCGATCAGCTCCCCCCACATCATGTGCAGGGTACGGCGCACCCCCAGGCTCATCCCCAACGTCATCGACAGGGTCATGCACATGCCGGGGGTCACCGAGACAAAGAAAAAGGTCGGGATAAACAGAGCCAGAATGGCCGGATCGATCCAGCTGGACACTACACACCTCCATACGCCAAGAGCGGGGAATCACGAAAACGGGACAGGATTGACTCAATCCGGCCAGTTGTACCACATATTCAGGGGATCAAGCGTTCAATCATGCATATATGGCGCCTTTTTCACAAGGAAAAACCTTTTCTTCAGCAAATTTCAGCAATAAAAGCCTGTGACAGCTCCTGACGTAGGTGTGTAATATGTCGGCTCCTCCCATTTCGGATTAGAGCCATTTATGTCATTGAATAATCTATCAATACGTGTCCAGGTCCTGATACCGCTGCTGCTGGCCAGCCTGCTGATGATGGTGATGATTGCCATCAGTAAACAGGGGCTGGATGAAGCCATCAATGACATAGATGAGACGACCCAGAGCGTGGTCCAGCACAAGGACGATATTGCCAAACTGATCCACGCCACCTACCGGCTGCGCACCAGCGCCATCTATGGCCTCTACGATGCCAAGCTGTTTGCCGCACTACCTGCGAACCTCAACAGCGCCGAGCAGGAGATCAACACCATTCTCGGCCGTCTGGTGCTCCCCGGTGCCGAGCAGGATAACCGGCAGGTCGCTGCCGCCCTGCAGGCCTACCTCAGCCATACCCGCAGCAACATGCTGCCGCTGCTGGCGCAAAAACATCAGGGTGGCGGCGATCCGGTCGCCTACGAGGCGGCCCGCCTCCATTTCCGCGAGCTGGGTGAACAGCTGATCAAACAGATCGACAGCATGTCGGCCCACATCAACCAGCTGATCCAGCAAGAGCTGGCCGACGAGCAGGCTCACTACGACGCAACCCTGCTGCGTACCCTGCTGCTCACCGCCGGTACCCTACTGGCGGCGCTGATCTGTGGCTGGGTCCTCTCCGGTCGCATCGTCAGCCCCATCGGTCAGTTGCAAGAGGTGATGCACGCCGTGGCGCAAGGGCGCTTCAACGTGCGCGCCAAAGCGGATGGCAACAACGAGCTGACCCGTCTGGCCAAAGATATCAACCTCACTCTGGGGCAACTTGGTAGCACCATCGAGAACCTGACCGGGATCAGCAACAGCGTCGCCTCCGCCGCCACCGAGCTGGCCGCCGTGATGACCCAGGCTGAAGCCAACGCCCAGCAGCAGCACAGCGAGATCGAACAGGTCGCCTCCGCCGTGACCGAACTCTCCAGCACAGCAGACAACGTCAACCACAACGCCGCCATCGCCGACGAGCTGGCGCGGGATGCCAATGGCCGGGTCGAACAGGGGCTCGCCCTCTTTACCGAAAGCATCGCCGCCAACAGCCGGATGGCAGGCAGTCTGGAAGATGCTGCCGCCATCGTGGCTCAGCTCAAATCCCAGTCCGAGCAGATCGGCAAGGTAATTGAAGTGATCCAGGGGATCTCCGAGCAGACCAACCTGCTGGCGCTCAATGCCGCCATCGAAGCGGCCCGTGCCGGCGAAACGGGTCGTGGTTTTGCGGTGGTGGCCGACGAGGTGAGAATGCTGGCAGCCCGTACCCAGGACTCCACCAAGGAGATCCAGGCCATCATCGAGCGGCTGCAGAGCCAGTCCCAATCCGCCAACAACGGCGTGCAGGAGACCCTGGAGATCCTCGGTCATAACCAACGCCTGTCAGCTCAGGTGCAGGATCTGCTGAGTGGCATTACCGGTGCCGTACGCCAGATCAACGACGCCAACGCCCAGGTCGCCACCGCAGCCGAGGAGCAGTCCTGCGTCACTGCCGACATCAACCGCAACATCACCAATATTCACGAGATCGTGAGCCAGAGCTCCGCCGGCATCAGCCAGAGCGCCAGTGCCAGCAACGAACTCTCCCAGCTCGCCGAGCAGCAACGCAAGCAGCTGGCCCAATTCCAGCTGTAAGCGCACAAAGTGAACCAGACAAAAAGGCCCGCAAGGGCCTTTCTTGTTGATGGATCAATGGCTTTGTATCTGTTTTAAACGCCATTTTTTGGCTTGTGGCGCCATAAGGGGCTGGGCTGCCCTGTCAAATATCGGTATGGTAGAGGCACGTTACTCCCCCTCACGTGAGCACACCATGAGCCTGAGATTCAAGAAACCCGCTTTTATCGCCTTGGGGCTCATCGCCCTCATTTCCGCCGCCTGGCTCGACTACTACCTGCCGGAGCACACCATCGCTACCATCACCGGGGTCGAGGTGAAGCGCACCGACAAGGATGGCCCCATCAGCCAGAAAAACCCGGCTGACGGCCCCACCACCGACGTCTATTACATCTACACCGAGCGCCCCGGCGAGAAGATCCGGGTGTTTCGCAATGAAGATACCGAGTGGGGCTGGCCCTTCTACTTTAAGTTCAACGCCGCCGACGTCCAGGCCAAGGCCAAGTCGATGGAGTTCGAGAAACGCCTAGCCATCATCACCTCCTACGGCTGGCGCGTGAACATGTTCTCCATGTTCCCCAACGTCACCAAGATCGAGAGCACAGAGCCTGACGCCTCCACCTGGAGCTTCTTCCGCTGGTTCTGGTTCGGCCTCTGGGCACTGGTGATGGGCAAAGCCGCCATCGCAACCTGGCGCTACTTCGATCGTCTTGAGGATGAGATCTGATGGAGCCGAGCAAGACCCGCACCAGTTTCTACCGGCGGCTCTACGTGGCCTGGCTGATCAGCCAAGGCACGGATACGGTGCCCGCCATCATGGAGGCAACCGGCATGCCGCGCCGCACCGCGCAAGATACCCTGAGCGCGCTGGCCGAGCTCGACATCAGCTGCGCCTTCGAGCAGACCGAGGGGGCTCGCCACCTGCAGGGACACTACCGCATCAGCGACTGGGGCCCCATCAATCCGGCATGGATCAAGGCTCAACTGCCGCTTATCAAAGAGACGTTGAGCTATCCCTGAAATGATGTCGAGTCAGGCCTGCGACTGGGGAACCTATTGCAATCCGGCATGGATCAAGGCTCAACTGCCGCTTATCAAGGAGACGTTGAGCTATCCCTGATCAGGGCGCTAAGCAACAATAAAAAAGAGGGGCCAGCCGACAAGGCTGGCCCCTCTTTTTTCAGGCCGATGGCCTAACAGGTGGCTCTACTCGGGCATGGCCGAATCTTCAAGCTCCCCGTCTGACTCACCGCGGGTGCAGTCGATGATGGAGCGCTTGGGGTTGTTGGGATCGCGCAGCAATAGGGGCGCCAACCCCTCGTCATGCTTCTGCTCGTCACCAAACTCGCTGCCGTAGGCGTTGTGGGTCAACCGGCGGGCATTGGCGATGGGGGTATCGACAAAGAGGGCATGCACTTCGAAGCTGGAAGCGGGCACGATAAAACCGACCACCGGCAAGCCGTGCAGCTCCTCGTGCACCTTGTACCAGGCAAAGCCGTCGCTCACCTTGTAGGGGGTGTAGTTGGCCAATTGTAGATTGGCGGGCCTGCCCGTCTCATCCACATAGAGATCGGTAAATTCACAGGTCGCCAGCCCCTGCCACATCCGCTCGAATGGCGTCGCACAGCCTGTCAGTTGCAACCCGGCCAGCAGCACCAAGCCTCTCTTCCACATTCCCCGCCCCTTCTTGCAAAAATGAACCGGCGCTCAGTCAAACGCCCGCAGCCGCGTCACCAGCAGATCGATAAAGCCCGGACGATCCAGCCCCAACAATACCAGCGCATTGGCTGGCTTGCCGGTCAGACCATAACGATCCACCACCGTCATCCCCACGGTATGCTCCCCCCGGGTCTCGATATCGACCCGGCACTCGACCCCGTGAAACAACTCGGGAGCCAGCAACCAGGCAATGGTACAGGGGTCGTGGAGCGGCGCACCAGCAAATCCCCACTTGGGATCCCGATGGTAGATCATGAAAAAGTCGAGCAACCCGGCCACACACTGGGCCACCGGGTTGGTGATGGCGCGCACCCGTTCGATATCCTCATCCATCACCTGCGCCTCGTGGGTCACATCGAGGCCACACATGATGATGGGGATGCCCGACTTGAACACCATATCGGCCGCTTCCGGATCGACATAAATATTGAATTCCGCCGCCGGCGTCCAGTTGCCAGCCCCTGCGGCGCCCCCCATCAATACGATGCGGGCAATCTTGGGTTTGAGCTCGGGGTGTGCTGCCAGCAGCAGGGCGATATTGGTGAGCGGCCCAGTCGGCACCAGAGTCACAGGCTGCTGGCTCTCGCGCAGACATTTGGCCATCAGCTCGATCCCCGTCATCCTCTGCGGTGCAAAGGCGGGATCCGGCAACTTGGGGCCATCGAGGCCCGATTCGCCATGGACGTTGTCGGCGATAATCAACTCGCGGGCCAGCGGTTTCGGCGCCCCGGCCGCCACCGGAATATCGTCCCGCCCCAGCAAGGTGAGGATGCGCAGGGCATTGTTGAGGGTCTTGTCCGGTGTCTGGTTGCCCGCGCTGGTGGTAACTGCCAACACGTCAAGTTCAGGGCTGGCCAGCGCCAGAATCAGGGCGATGGCGTCGTCGTGGCCGGGATCACAATCGAGAATAACGGGCAGTGCCATGGGATGAGTCCTTACAACATAACAGGGAGCCATACCTTAACAAGCAAGCCTCGGATGAACTCGGGAAGGGGTCACAAAACGGGGCCTTGTTGCTGACCTGGGCGGTTTGCACGGCACGCAACCTCGCTCAACACGGCTCATTATCAAAAGGTTGCATGGCGTCATGCCGTTCATTTTCCGAGGCTGCGCACCACCCATTCGCCCGGCCGCGCCGGTTCGGGTATGATCGTCCCCCGTTTCCAGCCCGTGTGCCCTATGTCTGTTATCGTCGACACCTTTATCGCCCCGCCCTGCAGTGCCGCCATCGAGATCCTGTTTGAGGATGAGCATCTGCTGCTCATCAACAAGCCGAGCGGCCTGCTGAGCCTCTCGGGCAAAAATCCGCAGAACCTCGACTCGGTTCACTATCGACTGGTGCAGGATTTCCCCGGCTGCACCCTGGTGCATCGCCTAGATTTTGGCACCTCAGGCATCATGGTGGTCGCCAGAAAAAAGGCCATCAATGCCCTGCTCTGCCAGCAGTTCAGCCAGCGGGCGGTGAGCAAAGCCTACAGCGCCCTGCTCTGCGGTCATCTGATTGACGACGAAGGAGTTATCGACGCCCCTATCGCCAAGGATCCAGCCCTCTTTCCGCTGATGAAGATCTGCGCCGCCAGCGGCAAACCCGCCCGCTCCCGCTATCAAGTGATCGAGCGGCTGGAGCAGCAGATTCAGGGGCAGACCGTACCTTTGACCCTGGTACGACTGGTGCCGGAGACCGGCCGCACCCATCAGCTGCGCATCCACAGTCAGCTGCTGGGTCACCCCATCCTCGGCTGCGATCTCTATGGTGGCCTGCTGCCAGCCAGCTGCGAACAGGCGCCGCGGCTGATGCTGCACGCCAGCGAGCTGGATTTTACTCATCCGATGAGCGGCGAGCCGATGCAGATCCGCTGTGCGGCGCCTTTTTAGGGGCAATAGGTAGAGGCAGCCAGCGCAAGTGCGACGGGATCAGTGAAAGGCGTGACGGGAGAGGAAAAGCGGTAAACGGCGGATAAAGATAGGGGCCGCGCTTTCGCAACGGCCCCCACCCCCCACTCTTTGTGGTGCTATCAGATCAGCTTGCGGGCAGCGCCCAGTACGATCTTGATGGCATCAGATTCGGTCTTCGCCATGGTCTCGGCGTTCGGGATCTCTTGCTGGGTGCGGTTGACGATAACGCCAGCCACCATACCGGCACGCAGGCCCTGGCTGGAGCACATGGTCAGCAGGGTTGCGGACTCCATCTCATAGTTCAGCACGCCCATGGCTTGCCACTCTTTCATGGAACCCTGGAAACGGCTCACTACGCGGCCGGATACGGTGTCGTAACGCTCCTGACCCGGGTAGAAGGTGTCAGAGGAGGCGGTCACACCGATGTGCAGCTTGGAGCCCATCTCTTTGGCGGTGTTCACCAGCGCGGTGGTGCAGTCGAAGTCGGCAACAGCCGGGAACTCCATCGGTGCGAAGTGAAGGCTGGCACCGTCGAGGCGCACGGAACCGGTGGTCACGATCACATCACCCACGTTCAAGTGCGGCTGGATGGCGCCGGTAGTGCCGATACGCAGGAAGGTGCGGATACCCAGCTGGGCCAGCTCTTCTACCGCGATGGAGGTGGACGGGCCACCGATACCGGTAGAGCAGATGATCACGGCCTTGCCGTCCATCTCGCCGCGCCAGGTAGTGAATTCACGATGGCTGGCCAGGTGCACCGGGTTATCCAACAGCTCTGCGATACGCTTCACGCGCTCGGGGTCACCGGGGACGATCGCCAGGGTGGCGCCTTGCAGATCCGCTTTCTTCAAACCCAAGTGAAATACATCAGACATAGTGGACTCCTGGTTGCCCCCTGCCAGCATGGTCAGGGCACAAGTTAAGATGATTCTTTATGATACTTTCAAGCCTTTACCCCCCTCTTCGGGGAGGCGCCAACTATGGTCGAAAGCGCTTTCCAATTCCTTGAAGCGCCTCACACTTCCACGCATTGACAGTGACAAACATTGCGCAAAACGTTTGCTAACTCAATGAAATAATTGACAAACGTTTTTCTGCTAATCGAGTCAGATGCGGGAAAGTCAAGCCTGGTTCAGCGCTTAATTAACGACTCGTGATCGACCCCGTAAAGTTGTAAATAAGATGCTTTTGTATCCCTTTCTAGATGGTAGCCTAACTCTCAACTACCACTTAATGGCTAACTATAGGAAGTCCATCATGGCTACATTCAAATTCTATATTCCCGCAATCAACCTGATGGGTGCCGGCTGTCTGCAAGAGGCCGCCGCCGATATCAAGGGTTACGGCTATCGCAAGGCGCTGATCGTCACCGACAAGATCCTCAACCAGATCGGTGTGGTCGCCAAGCTCACCACCCTGTTGGCTGAACATGGCATTGAAAGCGCAGTTTTCGATGAGACCAAACCCAACCCCACTACCAGCAACGTCGAAGCGGGTCTGGCGATGATCAAGGCCAACGGCTGTGATTGCGTCATCTCGCTGGGTGGCGGCTCGCCCCACGACTGCGCCAAGGGCATCGCGCTGGTCGCCGCCAACGGTGGCAGCATCAAGGATTACGAAGGGGTGGATCGCTCCGCCAAGCCGCAGTTGCCGCTTATCGCCATCAACACCACCGCCGGTACCGCCTCCGAGATGACCCGCTTCTGCATCATCACCGACGAAGCGCGCCACGTGAAAATGGCCATCATCGACAAGCACGTTACCCCGCTGATGTCGGTCAACGACCCCGAGCTGATGCTGGCCAAGCCGGCTGGTCTCACCGCCGCCACCGGTATGGATGCCCTGACCCACGCCATCGAGGCCTATGTCTCCACCATCGCCACCCCGGTGACCGATGCCAGCGCCGTGATGGCCATCGAGCTGATTGCCAAGCACCTGCGCACCGCCGTTCACCATGGCGATGACCTGCATGCCCGCGAGCAGATGGCCTACGCCCAGTTCCTGGCCGGCATGGCCTTCAACAACGCAAGCCTGGGCTACGTGCACGCCATGGCCCACCAGCTGGGCGGTTTCTATGACCTGCCCCACGGTGTCTGCAACGCCGTGCTGCTGCCCCACGTTCAGGCGTTCAACGCCCAGGTGAGCGCGGCTCGTCTGAAGGATGTGGCCCGCTACATGGGTGTGGACGTGAGTGCCATGAGCGACGAGCAGGGCGCTGCCGCTGCCATTGCCGCCATCAAGCAGCTGGCGCTGGATGTGAAGATCCCGGCCGGTCTGGAGCAACTCGGCGTCAAGGCCGATGACTTCGATACCCTGGCCAGCAACGCCCTGAAAGATGCCTGCGGCTTCACCAACCCGAAACAGGCGAGCCACGACGAGATCGTCGCCATCTTCCGCGCGGCGATGTGACGGCTGCCGGATTGCCAGAAAGGGTCGCAGTGCGGCCCTTTTTATTGGCTGATGGATCAATGGCTTTTTACTTCCGTGGAGGGAGTCGGTATGATTTGCCGAGCCAAAAAAGCCAAATTCTCTATGTAGATCAATCACCTGAAAGAAATCAGAAGTCCCTTTTAATCGTTCTCTGGGGCACTTCTGAGGCACCTTTGAGGCACTACAAGAGGATTAAACGATGAGATATTTAGAATCACGGAACGGCATCTATTACTACCGCCGTGTTGTGACAGTTAACGGCAAGAAACACACAAAACGAATCTCTTTGAGAACACGTGACTATCTAAGAGCACAAAAGGCGGCTCTTGATTTGTTTTTTGAATCTGAGTCAATTGAACCTATTGCACTGCATACAAACAGCGCTGATAAACAATCTGTTATACCGAACCACACGCCCTATTTTGAATCTGAAGCTGTTCAGGCTGTCAGTGTATTGCCCTGCCCTAAAGAATCGATCCTAGAGCATCCTACAGCGTCAGAAGTTGAAGCACACAATAATATAGAGGTTGTTTCTGATGATTCTGGGAATACACTATCTACTATTATTGATATGTATGTCTCTGAGGCTTCGCTTAACTGGAGCATCAAAGAAAAACAGACACAACAATCATTGTTTGATTCATTTATTAAATTTGTGGGTGATGCAGATATTAAATCTCTATCTAAACAAGACGCTGTTAATTATAAAAACAGTCTGAATAATTCACCTGTAACACTCAATAAAAAATTGTATAAGCTGCAAGCATTGTTTGAATACATCCATAATCATTATGAAATCCCTAATATATTTAATGGGTTATTGGTTAAACGTGTCAAATCAACAAACAAGCGCACTGCATACAAACACAATGAAATTGAGTCATTGTTAAAATTTGCTGATGCTATTCCAAAATCAAAGGAGTGGCGTAAACACCTATTGTATTTGAGTATCTTCACAGGATGCAGGGCTAACGAGTTGTGCCAGTTGTATAAAGAAGATGTCATTAAAGTTGATAATGTTTGGTGCATATCTATTAATGATAACCATGCAGATAAGTCGTTGAAGACACCACAAGCTAAACGGTTGGTGCCTTTGCACACAAAACTATTGAACAATGGTTTTATAGAATATGTTAAGAATACACCAGATAATAAGCGTCTGTTCAGGATGTTAAATTTTAGGGATGGTGGATACAGCAAGGGATATGCGGCATGGTTCCATCGCTCTAACCCTATTGTTGCTCGCAATCTGCATGAACTTAGACACACCGTTAGCACACGCCTAAAAGAGGCCAATGTCACATTGCAAGTTGCGGCTGCTATCATGGGACACAGCACAGGCAACAACATGACATTTGAAACTTATGGGTCTGGGGCCAATATGCCTGTTAAATTGCTGAAAGAATCATTGGAGTCTGCACTATGAACACAAAACTATTCTTAATGTTTATTGAGCCCATGATAAAGGGCTCGGCATCTTTGATGCTGGTGTTATCTCTCACACTATCATCATTTGTTTATGGTGCTGCTTATGACCATTACAGTCTGAAATCTGATGAAGTTAAGGGCAAAAATCGTATTTGCTACTATGAAAACAGTAGAGGTGATGGGCACACAGTCACTTTGCCTAAAGCCAAACGATGCAAGAATTATATTAAATTGAATTAAATAATAGATATAGGCGTTTTTAATTATATTAAATTCATTTGATTTGTAATTTTTAAACTCGTTGACACACAACACAATTATATATTAGTCTCTTGGAGTCCTTCGGGGCTCCCTGTTTCATGTGAGATAGGGGAACACAACACAAGAGGTAATAGATGTACGAAGATATTAATGTTGTATTGTCAGATATTCAGTCTCACTTAGAGTCAAAATATAAAACAAACAGTTTGAATATTATTAATGAGGAGCGCTTTGCTGTTTTTCAAAATGAAAATTTTCATTTTGTAGTGGATGCATGTTTTATACAATGCCGTACAGACAGTGATTTTTTAATTCCAATAGAAACAAGAATTAATGATGCAATTGGAAATCTTGCTATAAGTCAAGGAAAGAAATACAAGTTAACAAGGGATGAAAACCCAAGTCAACTCCCATCTTACGTTATAGTTGAAATTTAATAGATAGTGTTAGGGTGTTTGGCGATCTCAATGGTCGCCTATCTTCCAACACAAACAGTACAGTAGGTGACGCACCCGTGTGCGTTACTCAAAGCAACACAACAAATGTTTAGTGCGAAATCGTACTATACACATATTTACTTTAGGACGGAATCGTCCCTTACTTTATAACCTTGGGACGAAATCGTACTAAACATTATATTGTTTGGGACGGAATCGTCCTTCTATGTAAGAACAAGAATTAAGTAAGAACAATAAATATATAAGAACAATAATTAAATAAGAACACTATATAATAGGCTGTCGCCTTAACACACAAACATATTATTCCTTTATTTTATATTTGTTTATATATTATATTATGTTATTGAGTCGATTAGACTCTATGTTATTCAATAGCGACAGAGGTCGCCTATACTGTTGTGTTAATGAGGCTATTCGCCTCTAATGTTGTGGTGCCAAAACAGACTGGCCCCAATATACCTATATGCTTCGTGTCCAAATACAATGACACTGTGCCTATATGATAAATCTAAATTCATAACCAACATAAAAACACATGTTGTCTATTCATTAAGATTTATAGTGACAAACAAATAAAATAAAAAACATAGAGTATTGCTGTGTGATATAAACCATAGTTTAAATTATAAATTATGTGTGTTGTGTTCAATATGAAATATATGTGTGATAAGCGATAGCTATGTTATTGGTGTTCAAGCGTAGCTAATACGGCCTGTATGACCCTGTATTCAATTGTGTTGTGTTGGGGAATACACATGCCGCCATAACGGCTCAGAAGCTCGTATAGAGCGTTATAGAAGGTTTGGTGTGTTATATTAAGCCTGCTGTGTTGTATATAGAAGGTTTGATTTGTGTTTGACATTGAAATTTTTTGTGTGTTATACTGAGCAGGTGAAAAATATTTTCAAAAATGCTTGAATTTTTTGGTTTTATATGTTAAAATACAATTATACAATCGAGAAAGGAAATTAAAATCTAATCTTGTTGTATTCCATTTGACTATTTAGTCACGACGCATTCACTAAAACTTATGCTTTCATATCCTGTATGAACGGCAGATTTTTATTTTATCTAAATAAGAGGAAACATGTATAGAACAGTAGAGCAAGCAGTCTCCGCCATGTTGGCAAAGTATGAAGATATCCGCAAAGCCATCCAACGCGCACAACAGTATATGAGCAAAGCAAAAAGCGAGGAATCTTTCGATTTCTGGGCAAGTGTTGTTGAGGAACTTCAGAAGTTAAAACCGAAGAAACAATACAAATTTAAAACTAAAGAGGAATAAAACATGCAACTTAATCTTCCGCGCCTGATTCTTCGTTGGATTAACGAGAGTCGGGGAAATATGAGTATCCAATCCTTTATTATCAAAAAAATTACAGAATCCAAAGACTTTAGAGACTTCGAGGAAAAATATGGCAAACAAGAAAACTAATGAGATCGTCTATAAAAACGGCCTGTTTACTGGAATTTATAAAGGCCCTAATGGCAACATGCTGACCGCAACACAGATGATTTATGAAGTTAATGGTCATGAAGTTGTGGCAGAGATTGAGAACGATTTTAAACTTCTCTATGCCTTCTTATATGACCAATATCGCAGCTTTCAATTCCAACAAAAAGATTTTTTTGAGGAATGGGGGACAATATTCAAAGCTATTGGTCGCAGCTACAACGCTAAATCTAAAGCTATGGTGAAGTTGTTAGAGGATTGCGGCCTGTTAAAACAAATTAAGATGCCTAACGATAATCGAAGAATCAAGATTGTTAGTGATGTATCCCTCAAGAATATTCGTTTCATTAATTCAGATTATGATAAACACCGCGAACAACAGAAAGCCAACAACGCTGAACGTGTTGCCGAATATGCTGCATTCCACGAAGAAAAAGAAAAAGCAAAGCACCAAGCCAAACAACCCCATAATAACACCAAATCAAAAACTGAGGTAAAAGACGATGGGTCTCGAAACGAAATTGCGATTAATACAGTTGAAACTCCACATGATACAAATTCAGAAGGATTTGGAAGTGCAAAAAACATTGCTGTTGATGTGATGAAAGATAAACAAGACGACTTGCCTGATCCCTTCCTTGATGATTGCGGTGTGTCCCATGATTCTGGATTCGAGGAGTACAATAGCACCAGAGGTGCCGAGCCTTACGGCTCACTTAACAGCCAGCCCAAACCCATAAAATCCGTCAAGCAATCACCCCATCACGAACCTGGAAGATTGTGTGATAAATGCTTCAAGGACTCCAAGGGCGATTGGGATTGTCGTGATAGTTATTGTGATAACTGTATACCCTTTTAAATAGAGGAACGAAATGGATAATCAAGAAGTCATCGAATATTATCACAATGATAAAAAGTTAATCAATCGCTATTTTCTAATCAAACAAATCGCAAATAAATTAAAAGAAGGAAATGAATAATGTCTATTACTACCGAAAGCCTAAACTACCTTGGAACTCTGATTGCTAACAGTTCAGCAGAACAGCCTGAGAAACATGAAATGCTTGCCTTCCTTGCAGAAATGGAAGATGCACAAAAGCAGTTAGATAAGCTGCTGCTGACGTTGGCGGTGATGTTCGACCAAAACGATTACTCTGAATTAGCGACAGAGTGCCGCAAGTTCATTTTTAAATAAGAGGTGTAATGAGCAAAACAAAATCAGAATATTCAATCTATTATGCAATTCATGACAATAACCAAAAATTGTGTGCTGTAATCAAGAAAAGAAAGAATAAAAGTTCCCTCATTGCGGGTTTCATGCCTGCAAAACAATACACTAAAACTTTGTTAGGTTTCTTCCCCTCTGATTTCTCTGTGACATCGGCCATTGATGAAGCTATGAAGCATTCTGTCGCCAAGCGAGGGCGAAGGTTAACGGACAAACAGAAACAGCATATAAAGCAGCAGGCGCAGCTTCTTATCTCTTCTAATGTGTCTATGCGAGAAGCAGCAAAACTATTAAATATCGACCGTCAAACATTACAGAAACTTTTGTAAATAGGTGGCGATTATAGGGGGTCGCTACCTATGTATCAGAAGGTGGCGATCTTTGTTTTAAGTTGTTGATTTTAATGGCTTTATCTCGCTTATTTTTAACCGTTATAGCCCATCTAAAAAATAAATATAAGGAAAAATTTATGTCTAATTTCTACCAAGAAAATGAAGGACTACCAGAGGTTACAACAAAGTCAGGTGGCAAGGCGGTAATCCCTCGACAATCGGGGCACCTTGATCAACCAATGGATTACTACGTACACCGAGAGTTACCAATCGTTATAGGAATTTATAGTTATACAGTTAATAAGAATAGGAGTATCAATACTTTTTCAGCATGTGAGGTTATATGTTTAGAAACAGGGATTGTGTTACCAGCACACCATAAATATAGCTTGCTTGCTAAACGTCTTGTTAGTTCTGGAAAGCTGAATTTCAATTCCTATTATCTCGGTTCGTATAAACCTTTAGATTTAGAGCTTCAGGATAAGATTAAAAGCAAGCGTGAACAACGCCTACAACAACAATAAAAAATAAAATAGGAATATAAAATGACAGACCAAGTGATTTCAAAATTAGTTAACCAAGTCTCTTTCAAAATTGATAATAAGAGCTGGCGGGACGCTCAGAATAAGATTAAACGCCTTGCCGGAATGTGGCACAAGAGCAGCCAGGGATTTTCAAAGGCAATGGAGCAAGGCCGTAGGGCCTCCAATATGCAAGCTAAAGCCACTCAACAACAAACACGTGCAGAAATTCGAGCATACCGAAACCGAAAGAACACATTAAAAGCAGATAACATTAGATTCCAAGAACAAATTAAAAATAACATTGATTTTCGCAAGCAACTCCAAAAGACAAACATGGAGTTTTTGAAGGGCTCGCTATCAGCAAAAGAACGTGCTGCAACTATCGGGCAACTGACCAAACATTATCGCTCTCTAAATCAACAGGCTAGCCGCTATAATCAATCCTCCAAGGCTCTTGGGGCGATTAACAAGGTTAGGCAAGGGGTATCTAGCGTCACACGCTTAGGTGTTGCAGCAGCAGGCGCAGGCGTTGTTGGTGGCGCTGCCATTGCACACAACCAGTACAATAAAGTTAAAGGTGAAGGTCAGCAATACGAGGCTCTGACTATTCGCTTAATGAATGTGTTTGGTGATAGAGCAGAAGAGATCTCAGACATCATTGCAAACATGTCAGACAAGAATGGCAGAAACATTTTAGACACTGGTTTGGCTTTGGTGGAGTTTGCCGCTCTGATGCAGCCCCTCGGCGACAATGTAGACAAAGCAATCTCAAGTTTCCAGAAGTATCAAGATGCCCTGGCATCTTATGGGCTCGACAAACAAGCAAGCCAAGGCTTTATGACTCAGTGGTCACAGGCCCTAGCATCTAACACCCTTGATTCATATCAAGAAGCCATGCGCCAATGGGCTCCTAACTTCAAAGCCGATTTTGAAACATGGATTAAAAAGCAGAAAGGCATTAACGACTTCTCCGAAAACATCACAGGTGGCAAAAAATACAATCTTAAAAAGTTGATGGATGAATATCTAACAGCTAATGCCGCAATGTATGCCAGCAAAGCACAGCTATATAAAAATAGCTCAATGGCACAAGATGAAAGAGCAGGCAATGCTTTATCGCTTGCGATCTATCGTGTCTTCGATAGTAGCGGATTTAAAGATGCGATGAAATTTGCTAATAAAATCGTATTGTCATGGTCTAACACATTAGAAAATAATTCTGACAAGATTGGTACAGTCTTCGCCAATCTATACAAAATCGCCAGTGAATTAGGCGATGGTGGATTTAAAGTCTTATCTACATGGTTGTCAGAAATAACAGCACAAGATATCAAAGGATTTTTCCACGAAGTTAAGAGTGCTGTTCAAGATTTTGCCTATGTGATTCGGAGTGTCGCAAACTTTATTCGCTCATTTATCCCTGACGCACCAACTCCAACACCAATAGACATTGCACAACAACGGACAGCGGACCGACAAGCACAAACGAGCAATTGGGCGAACTCTGCAAGCACCTATGGCCCTAAAATCAACATTCCTCAACCAACATTCAAAGCTCCTAGTTTCGCTGATAATTTGGTAAGTAGTCGTGTCATTCGCAGCCAATCACAACCCTCTAATTTCTCAGGAATACTAAGTTTGAAAATTGACACTGAGGTTAATAAGAAAGGATTTGCGGATTTTGTAGATTACCGAATCGATAACAATATGCAACAAACAATTAACTTGCTTTCAGATTAATTATAACAGGGGGCTTTAAATGTAGCCCGATTAACAATAGAGGATAGAATGCCAAATTACACCATGTTCATCTCTGGCAATAAACATAATAAGACACAACAATCTACGTCTGATTCAGATATTGTTATGATTTTTGATAGTGTTCAAAATTATAACATCTCATTGCAAAATGAAAAGACACAATATGCTATTGAATCACGTTCTAATATAACAGATCATGTATTCTCTCCTGATGGAAAATTTAGATTTACAGGTGTCATTACAACCGCACCATATTATGTCAATAGGGATGTAGAGTGGGACAAGAACACCGACCCTAATGCACCTAAATCTTCAGACCGTATTTCAAAAGCTTATGAGGTATTAAAAGCTGCACGAGACAGCCGAAGCGCCATTAGCTTAGAGTTTGAAGAGGGCTCAATTAGCAATTACGTTATTACAGATTTAGATATGAGCCGAGAAGGCCCGTTAGACCAAATGGTATTTAGTGTTACACTAACAGAAATGCGAAAAGTAACTATAGGTCGCACTGTGCTTGCTATGAATGTGGGTGCAGATTTAGATAATAGTGCCAAAGCAAATAAGAACTTGGGTAACAAAAATAATAAGGTTGAGGATTTCAATAAGCGCGCTGACATGTCAAAACCTGCAATCAATCCTAACACACCAAAATTTAAATTCTTTGAACAAAACTTGAAAAAATAAACCAAATATGGTTGCTAACTATTGAATAATTTATGTTTTTATGATAAGATAGTTATATAAAGTTGAAAATCAAAAAGCCTTTTTTAGTTGCATTTAAAAGACCTCTGACGATTCATATTTTATAACTCCGAACAATTAACATGTGGCTATCCTTCAGCAAGATAGTCACTATGTTTCTTTAAATGTTTTAGTTTTAGAATATTTAAAGAAGAATAGAGATTGAGCCCTTTGTTCCTCCGATAAAACTAATTACTTTTTTTTGTGATTGCGAGTTGCGATTTAAGTTAATTAGCCTCTGTAAGGCCGAGCGTAAAACCTCGGCTTTATTTTTATTTGCTAACAACCAATGTTGGCTAATTTCAATGGTTAATTATCAATTAAATATTTAATTAAATTTAATATCTGGCTGAATCCTTGTGTATCAAGGGTTTAGCACACGTATTTATTTTAATTTAAATTAGGTAATTAAATGGAAAATTAAATGGATAATTATAACCATGCGTTAAATGCTATCAAGAAGTCATCTAATCCTGAAAAACTTGATTCCTCAAAAGTTGAAATTAAAAAATTCAATGAAGAACAGATGATTGCAATCGAACCCCTATATTGCAAACCTATGGACTCTGATTCCCACAACCAAGGCATGACAGAAGAAGAGATTCGCAAGATGGTCGATAATATCAACGCGAATATTCATAAAATCTCTGGGAATATTGGGCACGTATTTAATACAGATGGTTTTTATTTTGTTAAAGCTTGGGTGAATGAGTGTGAATGTATGATTGGTTCCGAGTTTGTTCCAGAAGGTCAGCCTATTATTAAAGTTCAATTTACAGATGAAACTTTGTGGTCTATGCGTAAGACAGGTCAACTTCAAGGTTTGTCTATTGGTGCATTAGGTGTTGTTGTTGAGAATCCAGAATATAAAGAGGTTAAATGATTCCAAAGGAATTAATTAAAGATGTCACATTTGATTTCGATGCCGACGAAACTACGTGCGGCCCCCATATTGCTTATACCCTACAATCCCAAGGTGGGGCGGCTTCTGGTTTGAATGATAGTTATCTTTTCAAATCTAAAAGTATTTCAGAAGAAACTATCAACGAAGCGGAAGAAATAAAAAAAGCAATGCTTGCCCAAAAGTCAGAAGTTACTCTAAAAGATTCTACTGATTTTTTAGAATTATTCAGGGCATATAAAAACAACCTAAGTAATAATAATTAAACAAGGAACAATAATATATGAAACTTGCTACTCAATCCCGCTCACGTCATGATGTTCTGCAATATGCAGTTGATGACGTATGGTGTGTTAAGACTATTAATTTCCCTTCGGGGTTGCCTGTCGATCTAACTACTGGCGATGCCGTAGATCCTGCAACCATGACTAAAGTCACTGGCACTTCAACGGAATGTGTTGTTGTCGCCGACCCAGTTAAAGCAGGCGCTAATTATGTTGTCGTATTCGATAAACTCGTGAACCTTATCAGTTCACAGATTAGCGGTGCAAGTGCAGCAGGGACAACTAAGGCCCTTGAACTACTGGCACAAAACCAATTTATTCGCCTAGTCTAAAACTATAATAAGGAAATAAAATGTCTGATATTAACAATTTCGTAGTCAGTGACTTTTCTACCGTCTTCGCTGACCGTCCTGTTTATAATCGCCTGCTACAATCTCTCGGTATGTTCCAGTTTGAAGCAGTAGGGCAAAGCCGTGTTAGCTTTGATTATCTGCTAAACAACAAGCAAAGCACTGTTGATGCTGTAGCCCGCTATGGCTCTGAGTTCAAAAGTTCCTCTAAGTCTAAAGCCTCTCTGCACCAATTTGAAATCCCTCATTTCGCCTTGATGGATAGCGTGACACCTGAAGACTGGCAAGGTAAACGCTCACCAAGCACTAACCGTCCAATGGATGCTGAGGATGTAGTGGCACAATATCTTGTCAATCACTATGATAGTTTTGAAGATACTATTGAAAAATATATGGCTGATGCCCTTTTCCGTAGCATTCAAAATGCACCATATACCCAAGAACCTGTTATTGATTTACAAGTCGAGTTCGGCCTGAACCAACAGACACAGAATATTGATTGGTCTAATTCTGCAACTGATGTTGATAGCGCAACAGATGACATTCAAATTAAAATCAAAACTGCCCTCGGTGAACGAGTTCGGATGATGGAGAAAATTGTCTGTGTATGTGGCTCTCAATACTTCAAAAGCGTAAAGGCTAATGCCAAGGTTCGAGAAGCGTTTACTTTTGTTAAACCTTATGAGCCAGAAAACATTATCCATAAGTTCTATGAAGTTTTGCCAGGGGTTCAATATTTCGATTACAACGGCATTATGTTTGTTATGACGACTGACCCCCTCCATGGTGTTGGATCTAATGATGCATATTTCTTCCCGAAAATGCGAAAAGAAAGTGGTGTGTTTAAACACTTTGGCGGCCCTGCATCTCGCCATGCTGACATGGCAATGAAAGGCGGTGCCCGTTATCATCAATACCAGCTTAAAGACCCCAAATGGGGCAACCTTGAGGTTGTGGGTGAAATGGGCGTTATTGCTGTAAACCACCTTCCTAATATCGTTGTGAAATCTACTAATGCAGTCTAATATCTATTGATATCTGCATGGTTATTGAGGGTTCTATTATTCACTAACAAAATTTAAAGGGAGGGTTATTGCTTTTATTTAAGCTTTCCCTTTATGTCACTACAATTTTATTCTGTATATGGTTGTGGTTAGGTATCTTTAAGATATTTGGTTTTATATTGCCACCTGTAACACTATGGATAATTTATAGTATGTGGGTTAGTGATAATTGAGGCCTTATGGCCTCTGGCATCTTTGATGCTATTTGATAATTGAGACCTAAGTGTATGTGCCTTTATGTTTAAATTAACAATGGTCATTAATAAATAATTGACAACCTGAGTTGTCCGAGCCTTATGGCTCAATAAATAGGGAGTTGCTGGCCTCCCTTATCTATCTAAATTTTATGTGAGGTCAGATTATGATTCGTATTACAATTGAAGAATATACCCCGTCAGGATGGGAAGTAAAACAGAAAACAACAGACCTAGACGATATGAAAAAGTATCTTAGTTTGTCTGGACTTGCTAAGCTACTCGGATTGACACGCGGACAATTTCGCTATAAATACAAAAAGTAAACACCCTTAAGGCTATCTGTTTTATCAGGTAGCCTTTTCTTTTTATGTATTAAAAGGTATTTAGACAAAATAAATTCAATTTAAATCAATTAAATCGAATTAATTGTAAAATTTCCAATTGAGTCTATTTGTGTTGGTTTAGCACAATACCATATTTATATAAGAGCCCCAACCCCCCTCTGCAATCCTTGATACACAAGGCTTGAACTAAATTTGGTTGTAGCTATAAATATCAATCTGATTATGTACCTATCAACACCAATATATTATTTGCTGCTAAATATGCCCTCTGTAAGCCCTGTATATACCGAAAAAAAGATTTTAATTCCGATATTGATTTTATCCACTTGACACCAGCCGCCAGCGCTAACTATTTGCTCTAATAACTTTAAAATATCAGAGCATAAATAATCATTGTATTGATGCAATAGTGGTTCGTTCTAAACTTATCAACAGCCATCAGTGTTATCCACAATCAACAGTAATACAGGGCTTTCAGCCTGTTCTGCTCTGCTTCTTCTCTATCTTCTGCAAGTCACACAACATGGTGCCTCAACAGTATTGCTCTAAGCTACTGTTGTTATTGGTGTTTGTCTGTCTGTTGCCTCATATGTGCATACATCTATGTATGTGGTCGGTGTTTATTGCCGATTTATATTTCCATTCTTCTTGTTATCTCTAACACATATCCATTGTATTTAGTTGCATGTAACAACATTCCTTATATTCAATATTCATTCTAGCACGTCATTCCCCCTTGCGACGATTGTAGCACGTCAATTCCCCTATGGAGGATACTTTTATAACTTGTGAAACCATTAGGTGGTTGAAAAGTTGACATTGTCTAACACTGTAATTTTATACAGTCATTATCCAAAGTTGGCTCAAGTCGCATCACACAAGGCTTGTAGAGATGATGTGATAAACCAAGCTGTGTTGTGTTCCTTGAGTTATCTAACCTGTCGCACCGAATGACTCGGTGATGTCACGGTTTAAGCCTCTGTTTTTGCCGATTTATCTTGATTTTTGGGGCATTTTTCAGTAGCTTTCTTGGGCACAGGTGTTTGTTTTTGCATAGAGTCGGGGGCTGTTAAGCCTCTGTTTTTGTGGACATGGGACACAAAAAACTGGATGATTTGCCGAGCCAAAAAGACTGTATGGATGATCTGAACTCGATATGCGGATGAAACACCTGATTGCCGCGGCTTTGACCGCCCTCACCCTCTCCGGTTGCAGCCTGGTCTATCGTATCGATATTCCCCAGGGCAACTATGTGGAACAAAAACAGGTCGACAAACTGCGCCAGGGGATGACCCGCGAGCAGGTCAGCTATGTACTGGGAACCCCCATGCTGCGTGACGGCTTTGACCCCAACACCTGGTACTACCTCTATGAATTCCAGCCGGGCCACGGCGACAAGGAGCGCAAAGAGCTCACCGTCACCTTCGCCAATGACAGGCTGACCACAGTGACGGGTGACTTCCCGCTGCCAGCAGCTTTCAATACCCCGCTCTGATATCCCGCAAAACCGGCCTCGCGCCGGTTTTGTTTTATCCAGCCCCGCGTAATTCATCCTGCCCGTGATCCTGTCAGGGGATACAGTGTCATCTCCCCCATTGCAGCTGCTCGCAAATTGCCTGATGCTGATGAGCAGCCACCATGGCATCAACACCATCGAATGACACAGGGAGAATCCCCATGAGCCGGATCCTGATTGCCGGAGCCAGCGGCCTGATCGGTCGCGAACTGGTGCAGCAACTGCCTGCCGAACATGAACTGACCCTGCTCTGTCGAAAGCCGGGCAAGGAGGCGCACCACTGGCTACCGGTCAATTTTGATGATCTGGCCAGCGTTACCCTCTCCCGCCCGGTGGATATCGCCTTCTGTGCCCTCGGCACCACCCGCAAGGAGGCGGGCTCTGCCGAGGCGTTTCGCCGGGTCGATCTCGACTATGTGGTCGCCTTTGCCGAGCTGGCCCGCCGTCACGGCTGTCAGCGCCTTATCGTGGTCTCGAGCATGGGGGCCAGCGCATCGTCCCCGGCTCTCTATCCGCGTACCAAGGGAGAGATGGAGCAGGCCCTGCTGGCCCAATCCTGGCCACGGCTCGCCATCGTGCGGCCCGCCATGCTGCTCGGGGATCGCCAGCCACCGCGCCTCTCCGAGCAGATCTTTCAGACCATCTATCCGCTGTTTCGGCCACTGCTGGTGGGCAAGCTCGCCCGCTGGCGCGCCATCGAGGCCAGTCAGGTGGCTCGCGCCATGATCGCCCTCTCGAAACTGCCCGCCGGGTGCGAGATTGTCGAGAACGAGCAACTGCTGGCCCTCTGAACTAGGCCTTCCCCACTACTTACGCACAGTGCTGCAAAAACAAAAGAGCAAGCCAATTGGCTTGCTCTTTTGTTTATCTGTTGGCGAGGTACCCTGACAGCCTCTTGCCATCACAGGCCGCGCTCGACTGTCAGGGCAACATCCATCAACCGCGAATATGGTCGATAAAGGCGTCGATCTGCTCGCGAGTGCAGGCAGGGTTCATAAATACCGCCTTCTCCCCGGCGATGTAGGAGTACTTGCCGCGGGCGTCATAGTCGGAGTGAGCCACCGCCTCCACCCAGTTGGTGTAGAGCCCCACCTTGCCGCGCCCCTTGAACAGGCTGCGGTGGTAGTCGGTGTTGCGCTGCAGTCGCGCCTTGTAGGCAGGGTCGCTGGAGCGGGCCAGCTCGAAGGCGAACTCGGCCTCTGGATCGCTCACCCACTCGGGGTTGTAGATCTTGAAGCCGACGCTCGGCCCCTGGTTCTCCTGCGCCACCAGCTTGACGTTGCCAAGCTGGCTCAGGCGATAGCGGAAGTAGTTGGCATTTTGCAGGCAGTGGGCCAGCACGGTGCGATACCCCTCGACCCCCATATAGTTGAGCGCCGCATAGGCACCAAACAGACCGCTCGCGCCGCGGGAGCACTCGATGGTGGATTGCAGGTGGGTCTGGCCCTGAATGTCCCGCTCGAAGTAGGAGAAGTTCTCCGGGTCATTCTCCATCGCCTTGAGGTCATCCTGCTCCTTGATCATCACCAAGCTGGAGGTGTAGGGCACATAGCCCCACTTCTGGAAGTCGACGGTGAAGGAGTCGGCATATTTCAGCTCGGCAAAGCGCGCCACGTTGCGCTCGATCCCCGCCAGAGTGGCGCTGTTGATGGCGAGCGGGTTGGCGGCAAAGTCGTAACCCAGGAAGAAGATCATCGACCAGCCGATGGCGGCATCGACGTGGATATGGGGCTTGACCGCCACCTCGAACTGCTCGCAGAGGCGATTGCGCAGCTCGAACACGGGTTTCACCTGATCCACCCCGAAGGTGTCGGTGGTGCCCATGGTGAGCATGATGGTGGGCACCACGTGTTTGAGGGCAAAACAGGCGGTCAGGGTGCGCTCGAGGTGGTCGAGATCGATGTCGTTGTTCTCGCCGACCTGAATGCGGATGGTCTTGTTCTCGATGTCGACCCCGAGCAGGGAGAGGTTGGTGATGTTGGAGTAATGCCCCCCCTGGGAGTTGATGATGCGGTAATCCTGATAGTGACCGAGCCCCTTGTGCTTGGCCTCCGGCAAAGTTTTGCGAATGCCGAGCAGGTAGCCGTAGAGGTTACAGAAGGTCCCCCCCTGGGTGAAGATGCCGGTGGCCCGCTCGGGGTCATAGCCTGCCAGCAGCGCAATCTGGCGCACTACCTTCTTCTCCAGCTCCTCGGCGACCCCGGCGTATTCGGAGTAGACCAGATTGGGGTTGGCCAGAATGCCCAGCTGGGCGCCATAGATAGCGGGATCCGCCGACATGGTGATGACGTTCTCGACGCTGGAGGGATTCTCCCAATCCTTCGACAGGGCGGCGGCAAACAGCAGCTCGGCCATCGGCTCGCCCGGGGTGCGCATGGTGGCGGGCACCGGCATGGTCTCGCAGAGATCGGCCAGGCGTGCACGGCCATCAGGCCAGGCGTTCAGGCGGGCATCCGGCGCCAGACCACGGGCCCGAAATTCGTTGAGGGTGGCAAATCCGGGTTCGCGAAAAACGGGCCAGAGATCGGGATTGCGCGAGAAAAAGTTGGCTTTGACTGTGGCGAAACGGGCGGAGAAATCGGGGTGAACGGCATTGACGCTTTCGTCTTGCAAATAAACTAAGTCACTCATTTTTATACCATTAGTACAGCAAATGTGCGGCCGTTATACCCCTGTGCCAGCGGGGCCGACAGTGACAATATCTAATGGCCTACCCTACTTTTTGTCATGTATCAGCCAGCACAAGGGCTGGCAAAAAGGCGCCTTTGAGGCGCCTCTTTAGATTTCGTGATCTTGCTCCCATCCTGGCTGACAGCGCCCTCACTAACGGACCGCCATCAGCACAGCGCCCCCTCAACGCAGGGAGGCCAACAGCCACTCGGCAAACTCCGCCAGCTCGCTCTGCTGCTGCGGGAAGGCCGCCAGCCAGGGCTGCAGGCGCGCGGCAACAGCGTCCGGTCGATAGCCACAACCCGCCAGTTCGGCCGCCAGCAGATCAAACGGGGCCGGCTCCAGAGTATCGCTAAAGAGCTGCGCCCGGGTGATAACCCCCTTCTCCACATCAAAGTGCAGCTCCACCCCGCCCCAGCTGAACCGCTCCTCCAGCAGATGGCTGAACGCCGGGGCATGACCGTAGTTCCACTCCCAACTGCGCTGACGGGCGAAGGTCTCGGCAAAACCGGGCAGATCGGGCATCTGCTCGGGGGAGATATGCTCGGGCTCAACTCGCGCGCCGTAATGGTGGAAAAAGGCCTCCTGCAGCGCCTTGCTCACCTGTTGATGGTCGATCCCCGGCAGCAGTTCGCACAGATTGGCCACCCGGCTGCGCACCGAGGTGATCCCCTTGGCCGCCAGCTTCTTGGGGTCGGGGTTGAGGTAGTTGGCAAGGCGGCCGAGATCGGCGTCCAGCAGCAGGGTGCCGTGGTGGAATCCGCGATCCAGAGTCTCCCGATAGGCCGACCCCGATACCTTGCGCTCCCCGTCCGGGGTGGCCACCAGCAGATCGTTGCGACCGGAGGCAAACGCCTCGATCCCCAATCGCTTGAGCCCGTCCAGCACGATGGCGGTGGAGACGCTCTTGTCATACTCCGGCTTGCCCGCCATGAAGGTGAAGCAGCTGTTGCCAAGGTCGTGGAACACGGCGCCGCCACCGCTGCTGCGACGCGCCAGGGTCACCCCGTCCTCTTCCATGCGGCGGGTATTGCACTCCTTCCACGGGTTCTGGGCACGGCCAATCACCACGGTATTGGCATTGCGCCAGAGGAACAGCACCCGCTGGCCGGGGTCCATCTGGCGGAAGATGCACTCCTCAACGGCCAGATTGAACAGGGGATCGTGAGAGTCGGAGACAAGCAGACGCAAGCGGGACATAAAAAGACCTTATCCGGAACTGGGGGCAGCATGATAACACTGACGGGGTACCATCACTGAGCCATCGCACATTAACCGGTGCGCAGCAGCCGCGATACATTTGCGTCACACCTGACTGCCCCATAAAAGTATCTATTGATATAACGACACAGCTTGACGTGCAACCACGGAAAAAATGCAGTCAAGCCACAATGACAACGATAAAAATGGGAAAAAGTGGCTAGAATGCGACCACTTCGATAGGCCATATGACTCTCTTATTGGTCACATAACTTGCAAAAAAACGGCATGTATCCATCCCGTGTGATGAACGACACAAAAATGACTTTCCAACCCCCCTATACCCCATTGCAAACGCCTTTTCTCCCCTTGCAGGTGACACAAAATTGCTTGAATCTAGCCTAGACACCGCTCCCGAGAGAAACGTTGTATGACGGAGAACGCAGCCCCCCGCCAGCCCCTCAGCTGGTTTATGCCAATGCTGGTCAGTATGGTCATCACGACCCTGACCTCTTCCCCCGTGCGAGCCGGCGAGCAGGTCATCGTCCAGTTGCCGTGGCAGCACCAGTTCCAGTTTGCCGGTTACTACGCAGCCATCGCCAAAGGGTTTTATCGGGAGGCCGGTCTGCATGTGACCTTGCGTGAAGCGGACTCCCGCACCGATGTGGTCAGCGAGGTGATCTCGGGAAAGGCCCAGTTTGGCATCAGCGGCAGTGATCTGCTGCTGGATCGGGCTGCCGGTCGTCCGGTGGTGGTGCTCGCCGCCCTGCTGCAGCACTCGCCGCTGGTTCTGCTCACGCTGGATCGGCCAGATATTCGCAACCCGGCCGATCTGGCCAACAAGCGACTGATGCTGGAGCCTGGCTCCAATGAGCTGCTGACCTACCTTTCTCACCAGACCCGCAGCCGCGACTGGGTAACCCTCCCATACAAACAGGGGATACAGGCACTGCTGGCGGGCAAGGTGGATGCCATCAGCGCCTACAGCACTACCGAGCCCTTCTATCTGCAACAAAAAGGGATCCCCTATCGGGTTTTCAGTCCGCGCACCATCGACTTCGACTTCTACGGCGACAACCTGTTTACCTCCGAACGGGAGCTGATCACCCGACAGGATCGGGTCTACGCCTTCCAGCAGGCCAGCCTCAAGGGGTGGCGCTATGCGATGGACCACCCCGACGAGATGATCAACCTGATCATGGAGCAGTACCCGACCGGGGCTGGCCGTGAACAGCTGGAGTTCGAGGCTCGCGAAACCAGAGAGCTGATGCAGCCAGATCTGATCGAACCTGGCTACATGCAGCAGGAGCGCTGGCTGCAGATCGCCAAAACCTATCTGGAGGCGGGCATGCTCACGGTATTGCCCAACCTCGACCGCTTTATCTACGACCCGGCGCAGGAGCGGCTGCGCCAGCAACGGCAACTGCTCGACAAGAGCGTGGCGGTGGCCATGCTTATCACCTTTACCCTGATGACCCTGCTCGGCATCTTCTTGCACCTCTATCTGCGCCTGCGTGAGGAGGCGCGGGATCGCCAGCGGCTGACCCGTGAACTGGCCCAGAGCGAGCAGCACTATCGCTTCGTGGCGGAGAACAGCGCCGATGTGATCTGGACCATGGATGCCGCCAGCTTGCGCTTTCGCTACGTCAGCCCGGCCATAGCCCCTCTGAGCGGCTACGAAGCCCCCGAGTTGTTTGCCCTGCCCCTCAAACAGCTGCTGCCGGATGCCTCAAGGCAACTGCTGCGCGAGGAGATCTCCGCCACCCTGGAGGCCTGGCAGCGGGGGGAGCATGACCAGACTCGCCGGGTCATTCGCACCCAGCTGCGCCACAAGGATGGCCATCTGGTGGCGACCGAAACCATCACCACCCTCCATGGCAACCACAATGCCCAGCCGGAGGCGATCCTCGGGGTCACCCGGGATATCACCGAGCGGGCAGCGCGAGAGGAGATGATGCGCCGCCTCGCCTTCTACGACCCCCTCACCGGGCTGCCCAATCGCCGCTTGCTGCAGCAACGGCTCAAGGAGCTGATGGAGCAGGAGACGCCCCGTCCGCTGGCATTGATGTTTATCGATCTCGATCACTTCAAGCCGATCAACGACACCTTCGGTCATGAGACCGGGGATATTCTGCTCAATATGGTGGCCGAGCGGATGAGCCACTGCGTGCGCAAACAGGATCTGGTGGCACGGCTGGGGGGCGACGAGTTCGTTATCTTGCTGCCGGAGACCGGCGACGAAGTGCTGGCAGTAGCCGACAAGCTGCACCAGCAGCTGCGCCATTCGTTCCAGCTGGAGGGGCAGGAGCTGCTCATCTCCAGCAGTATCGGGCTGGCGCTCTACCCCGAGCACGGGGAGGATGCCAAGACCCTGATGCACCACGCCGATCAGGCCATGTATCAGGCGAAGAATCGCGGCCGCGGCCGGGTCTGCCTCTATACCGAAGGCCTTGATCCCGAGCAGGGCGCCCTGCTGTGGCAACCCGGCCACGAGTGCGGTCACCCGCGCATCGATGCCGAGCATCGCCAGCTCTTCGTGCTGACCAACCGGCTGCTGGAGCGGATGAAAGATCAGCACGAGGATCCGGCCCCGTTTCTGGAGAGTCTGGAGAGCCTGTTCGACATGGCTCGTCACCACTTCGCCTTTGAAGAGCAGATGCTGGCGGAGATAGACTATCGGGAACTCGTCAGCCACCGTCAGGATCACCAGCGCCTGCTCAACAAGGCGAGCCAACTGCTGCACGCCGCCAAAGCGGGGACATTGGGCAACGACGAGCTGCTCAACTTCATCATTCAGGAGCTGGTAGTCGGCCACATGAGTCAGGCGGATCGCCGCTACTTCCCCCTGTTCAGATCTGAGCGCAGCCTGTCGGTTGCGGAGGTGGTCGCCTAGTCCCCCTCTGCTCAGACCCGAGCGTAATGCGCCTCTTGCGGAAGGGGCGACCTAGTCACCGCGCAGGGCCACCACGGGGTCGAGACGCACTGCCCGCAGTGCAGGAGCGACCCCGGCCAGCAGACCCACCAAAGCGCTGCAACCGAGCGCCAGCAGCAGATAGAGAGGATGGAGGGTGAGTGGCAAGCCGGCCGCCAGCAGGGTGAGCAGTAGCTTGAGCCCCCCGAGCAGGGCCAGTCCCATGGCCCCGCCCAGCAGCGCCAACACCACGGCTTCGAGCAGGAACAACAATAGAATGCGCCGCCGTGGGCAACCCAACGCCATCAGCAAGCCCACTTCAGGGATCCGCTCCTGCTGGGCGATGCTCATGATGCTGAAGATGCCGACCGCCCCGATCAGCAGCGAGATAATGCCGAGCCCGCCAACCGCCAGCTTTATGATGGAGAGGATCTTGTCGAGGCTGCTCAGCATGTCCTGCTGGGAGGTGAGGGTGAAGTCCTCGGCGCCGTGGCGGGCGATCAGCACCCGCCGGATCTGGGCGGTGATATCGGCCTCCGTCTGTCCGGCGCGATAGATGACGTCGATCTCCTGCAGCCCCTCCTTGTTGAACAGCGCCTGGGCGTGAGCGGCGGGCAGATAGATCATGTCATCCAGATCAAAGCCGAGAAATTGCCCCTTGGGCGCCAGCACGCCGGCCACCCGAAAACGGCGATCACCGGCCCGCAGCAGACTGCCCGGCGCATCTCCGCCGGGAAACAACTCAGCCGCCACCTTGGCCCCCAGCACCGCATAGGCGCGGGGCATGGCACTGTCGTCCGCGGGCAGAAAACGTCCCTGCACCAGGGTGAGTCGCCAGCCGGAGAGCGCCGCCGGACCTGTGCCCAGAATGGCAGTGCTGCGGGTCAATCCGCGGCTGCGCACCTCCCCTTGCCCCTGCACCACAGGGAGCGCCGCCTCTACCCCTGCCAATCTGGCTAGGGCATCGGCATCCTCCAGCAGCAGGGGACGGCTGCTGGAGAGGATGCCGGGCGGGCCGCCGGCGGTCTCTGTCTTGCCCGGGGTCACGGCGATCAGCCGGGTGCCAAATTGGGAGAAGCTGTCGAGCAGATAGAGCCTGAGCCCCTCGCCGATGCCGGTGAGCAGGGTCACCGAGGCGATCCCGATGGCGATGCCGAGCGCCGACAGCAGACTGCGGCTGCGCCCCGCCAACAAGGCGCGCCAGAGCCAGAACATCAGATCAGCTGCGCGCATCAGCCACCGCTCCATTGCCCGCTGCGCAGGCTGCTGACCGGATCTTGCCTTGCGGCCCGGGAGGCGGGCAGCCAGCTAAAAAACAGTCCAGTCAGCAGGGCCGCCGGTATGGTGCAGAAAGTAGCGAGCAGAGGGACTGCCGCCGGAAATCCGGGCCAAATCACTCCGGCGAGGCCAACCAGGGCATAGCCCAACACAGTGCCAAACAGCGCGCCACTGCCGCTCAGCAGCAGCGCCTCCCACAAAAACAGCTGGCGGATCTGGCGACTATCGGCACCCAGCGCCTTGAGCAGGCCGATCTCGCCGGTGCGCTGGCGGGTGCTGATCAGCGCCAGATTCATCATCATGATGCCGGAGACCAGCAGGCTGATGGCGCCGATGCCGGCAACTGCCAGGGTGAGGGTCGAGAGAATGGTGGAGAAGGTGGCCAGCATGGCGTCACGGCGCACCACGGTTACATCGAGCACCCCGTGGCGCGCCTGCATCAGCTGCTCCAGTCGCTTGACCAGCGGGGGCACTGCTTGTCCCGCCAGCGGCTGGATCAGCAGCCGAAACAGCCCCTCGGTGTTGAACAGCCGCATGGCGCTACCCACCGGGATCAGCGCCGCCTCGGCCATATCCATCCCCAGATTGCTGCTCTGGCTGGTGAAGACCCCCACCACCCGAAAGCGGCGATTGTCAAAACGCAGCCACTGACCGACCGGATCGGCCTGACCGAACAGCTCACGGGCCACCTTGGCCCCGAGCAGGACGGCCGGTCGATCCTCTGCGGCATCCCCTGGCAGCCAGCGGCCGGAGAGCAGTTCCAGCCCGTGGGTATCGCGTAGCCCGTTGCTGCTGCCAAGCAGCATAGTCTGGCGCAGCCGCGCCCCCTGCTTGGCCTCGGCAAAGCCCATCACCAGCGGCACCAGCCGCACGTTTGGCTGATGCTGGCCAAGGTAGTGCATGTCATCGAGTGTGATCTGCCGCAGACTGTTGCCGGTGACCGGCGGCAGCCCGCCGGTGGTCTCCTTGCGACCCGGGAACATCACCAGCAGATCCTTGCCAAGGGAGCTGAACTGGTCGGCCACATAGCGTCTCGCCCCCTCCCCCAGCGCGGTGAGCAGCAGCACCGAGGTGACGCTCAGACTCACCGCCAGGATCAAGACCAGCGCCCGTGAACGCTGACGCAATAACGCCACGGCGGCAAAGCGGATCACATCGGGCCGCCGCATTCAGCCACCGCCGCTATCAATGTTGATGTGGCCATCGTTCATCAGGATCCGCCTGCCCGCCCGCTCACCGAGGCGCGGGTCGTGGGTCACCACCACCAGCGTGATCCCCTGCTCCCGGTTGAGCCCCTCCAGCAGGGTAATCACCTCCTCCCCGGAGCGGGAGTCGAGATTGCCGGTGGGCTCGTCGGCCAGGATCAGCCGCGGCGCCATTGCCATGGCCCGGGCGATGGCTACCCGCTGACGCTGACCGCCGGAGAGTTCGGCAGGGCGGTGTCCGGCCCGGTTCTCCAACCCCAGCTCCCCCAGCAACTGCTGGCTTCGGCGATGGCGCTCGGCGGGGGCGATCCCGCACAGCATCAGCGGCAGCTCGACGTTTTCACGGGCGGTGAGGCGGGAGATGAGGTGAAACGACTGGAACACAAAGCCGATGCGATGGCCGCGCAGCTGGGCCAGCGCCGGTTCTGACAGGGTGGCGGTATCTTCCCCTCCCAGCCAGTAACGCCCCTCGTCTGGCCGATCCAGCAGCCCCAACACATTGAGCAGGGTCGATTTGCCGGAGCCCGAGGGCCCCATCACCGCCAGATACTCCCCCTCGGCAACCCGCAGAGAGACGCGATCGAGGGCAGCCACCTCGCTCCCCCCCAGAGTGAAACGACGGCTGACGGCATCAAGGCGAATGAGATCACTCATCCATCTGCTCCGTGGCGGCGCTAAAAGGACCCTCCCCGACAATCTGTCCGGGCTGGGCCGCCAGCCGATCACCGGCGGCGAGCCCCTCGGCGACTTCAATCCAGTTCCAGTTCTCCACACCCCAGCGGGGTACCACCCGCACCAGCTTATCCCCTTCCAGCCGCAGCACGCTGCCATCGTCGGCCCGGCTGCTGGCCGCTACCCGCAGCACATCGGTGGAGCGGGTCACCTCGACCTCAAGGTCGGCGCTGTAGCCGATAAGCAGGGGCACATCGGTGGGCTGGGCCGTGAGCGCGGCCTCCACCTCGACGGTGCGGGCCTGCTTCTCCAGCTCCTTCACATAGGGGGCGATGCGGGTGACTGTGGCGGCAAAATCGCGCCCGGGCATGGCGTCGAGCAGTACCCGAGCAGACTGGCCCACCTTGAGGCGGGCAGCATCCACCTCATCGATGGGGGCTGAAACATAGAGACAGCGATCGTCGATGAGATCGATCACCGGAGGCATGGCCACTCCGGGCGGTGAGGGGGTCATGTATTCGCCCAGCTTGCTGTTGACCTCCGCCACCACTCCGGCAAACGGCGCCAGCAAGCGGCGCTCGCTCAAGCGGGCCTCCACCTGGGCGACCTGCGCCTCGTCAACCCGCTCCTGCTGACGGGATGCCTGACAGACATAGCGGCGGGTATCGGCCAGATTCTGGGCCTGCTCGGCGAGGGTGCGGGAGGTGAGGTTTTTGGCCAGCAAGGTGGCCAGCCGGTTGGCCTCCCGCTCGTAGTAGGCCGCCTCGCTGCAACGCTCCTCGCGCTGGGTCTTGCCGAGCGCCTGCTGGGCGCGGGCCCGGGCGAGCTCGGCGTGAATATCGTCACTCCAGAGGGTCAGCAGCAGATCACCTTGGGCCACCCGCTCCCCGGCCTTGACGGCGATCTGCTCCACCACGCCGCCACCGGGCAGACTAAGTCCGGCCCGCTGACACGACTTGATGGTGCCAGCCCGGGTGTTGACCACAGTGACCAGCACATCCCCCCGCCCGACCTCAGCCAGCCTGATCGGCGTCGGCTGCGGTCGCCACCACCATGCCGCCGCAGCCGCCGCTACCACGGCGCCACTTCCCCACCACAACCAACCTCTCTTCATCGCGCATCCTTTCGCTAGTGACTCCCGTCATGAGCGTCGGGAGAGCAGGGCATAATAGAGCAAGGGTATCACCACCAGGGTGAGCAAAGTGGAGACCAGGATCCCGAAAATCAGGCTGATGGCCAGTCCGTTGAAGATGGGATCATCGAGGATAAACAGGGCTCCGATCATCGCCGCCAGCGCCGTCAGCATGATGGGCTTGGCCCGCACCTGCGCCGCTTCGATCACCGCCAGCTCGAACACCACTCCGGCGCTGCGCTGCTGCTCGATAAAGTCCACCAGCAGGATGCTGTTGCGTACGATGATCCCGGCCAGGGCGATCATCCCGATCATCGAGGTGGCGGTAAACTGGGCTCCCAGCAGGGCGTGGCCCGGCATCACCCCTATGATGGTGAGCGGAATGGGCGCCATGATGATGAGCGGCACCAGATAGGAGCGGAACTGGGCCACCACCAGCAGGTAGATGAGGATCATCCCCACCCCGTAGGCGATACCCATGTCGCGGAAGGTCTCGTAGGTGATCTTCCACTCCCCGTCCCACAACAGCGCCACCTCCCCCAGCTTGTCGGGCTGCTGCACGTAATATTGGGGCAGGTCGATGTCGGCACCGGCGGCAAACATGCCGTAGAGCGGGCTGTCGGTGTGGCCACCCATGTCGGCCACCACCATCACCATGGGCTGCATGTTCTTGTGCATGATATAGCTGGGGGCCAGCTCATCACGGCGACTCACCAGCTCGGAGACCCGCACCAGCTGGCCGCTCTGGCTGCGCACCTTGAGGGCCAGCACGCCCGCCAGATCCCGTTTGTCACCGGGTGCCAGTTCGATGCGGATCGGCACCGGATACTTGGCACCATGCCCCTGCAGCCAGCTGGCATCCTGATAACCCACCCCGCCATTGAGGGTGCTCACCAGATCCCCGAGATCGACCCCGAGCAGGGCCGCCTTGCTGCGATCCACCACCAGCCGCCACTTGGGCTGCGGGTCGGTCAGATAGATATCCACATCCACCAGATCCGCCGTGGCCACAAAACGGGCCTGTACGGCGCGAGCGGCCGCTTCGCGGGCGGCCTGAGTCGGGCCATAGACCTCGGCAACGATGGGGGACCAGACCGGCGGGCCGGGCGGCACCTCAACGACTTTCAGGTTGCCCCCTGCCGCACTGGCGATGGCCTGCAGCGGCTCCCGAACCGACTGGGCAATCTGGTGACTGCTGCGATCCCGTTCATGCTTGTCCACCAGATTGACCTGAATATCCCCCACGTTGGCGCCACTGCGGATAAAGTAGTGGCGCACCAGCCCGTTGAAATTGATGGGGGCGGCGGTGCCGGCGTAGATCTGGTAATCCTTCACCTCAGGCACCTTGGCAAGCTCTCGTCCGACCGCCAGCAGGGTGCGCTCGGTCTGCTCCAGGGTCGCCCCCTCCGGCATATCGAGCACCAGCTGAAATTCCGACTTGTTGTCAAAGGGGAGCATTTTGAGCACCACCCACTGCACCACCGGCATGGCGGTGGCCGCCCCGACCAGCAGCAACACCGCCAGCCAGAGTTTGCGTCTGGCGCGCTTGGCGCCATCACCGATCAGGAAAGGGGTCATTAGCCGGTGAAAGAGACCCGCCTTGGCCTCGCCGTGGGCACCGTGCACCTCCCCCTTGAGCAAATGGCTCGCCAGCCAGGGAGAGAAGATAAAGGCCACCAGCAGGGAGATAAGCATCCCCATGCTGGCATTGATGGGGATGGGGCTCATGTAAGGGCCCATCAGGCCACTGACAAAGGCCATCGGCAGCAGGGCCGCGATGACGGTCAGGGTCGCCAGTATGGTCGGCCCGCCCACCTCGTCCACCGCCCCCGGAATAAGATCCTTGAGTGCCCCCTTGCCCAAACCGCGATGGCGGTGGATGTTCTCCACCACGACTATGGCGTCATCCACCAAGATGCCGATGGAGAAGATCAGCGCGAACAGCGACACCCGGTTGAGGGTAAAGCCCCAGGCCCAGCTGGCAAACAGGGTCAGTGCCAGGGTGATGACGATGGCAACCCCCACCACCAGCGCCTCGCGCCACCCCATGCTCACCAGTACCAGCAGCACCACCGCCGTGGTGGCAAAAATCAGCTTGCCGATGAGGGTGTTGGATTTGGTCTCAGCGGTGACGCCGTAGTCACGGGTCACCGTCACCTCGACGCCAGCCGGGATGAGTCGATTCTTGAGGCTCTCGACCCGTTCTTCCACCCTCTTGGCCACCTCGACCGCGTTTTGGCCCGGCTGCTTGCCGATGGCCAGGGTCACCGCCGGATAACTGGCCTGCCCCAGCCCCATCCAGCTGCGCTTGGTCGGGGTCTCCTGACCCAGAGAGACCTTGGCCACCTCCCCCAGATAGACCGGCTTGCCGTCGTGCAGCCCCACTACCAGCTCGCGGGCCTGCTGATCGTTTTGCAGGAACTGCCCGACCTGCACCTTGATCTCCCGGCTATCTTGCTCGATGGCCTGTGTCGGGCCCACCTGATTGGCGGCCGCAAGTCGCTGGCTCAGCTCACCCCAGCTGATGCCATGGGCGCTGAGGGCCGCCGGATCCGGTATCACCCGCAGCACGGCGCTCTGGCTGCCCAGCGTGTAAATATCGCGGGTACCGGGAATGCGCTTGAGTTCGGTCTCCAGCTCATGGGCGACCAGGGTCAGTTCGGGAGCCCCCAGTTGCTTGCTCCCCTCTTTGCTCCATAAGGTCAAACTGACGATGGGGACATCATCGATCCCCCTCGGTTTCACCAGTGGCTGACCGACTCCGATCCCCTGTGGCAACCAGTCGCGGTTGGAGTCGAGCTGGTTGTTGAGATCGACGATGGCCTGTTCGCGGCTCACCCCCACCTTGAATACCACCACCAGCAGGGCGCCATCGGGTTGGGAAAAAGAGTAGAGGGTATCGATCCCCTTTATCTGGGAAACCACCTGCTCGGCAGGGGTAGTGACGAGAGAGGCCACTTCAGCCGGAGTGGCTCCCGGGAAGGGAATGTAGACATCGGCGAAGGTGACATCGATCTGCGGCTCCTCCTCCTTGGGGGTCACCAGCACCGCAAACAGGCCGAGTAAGAGCCCCAACAGCGCCAGCAGCGGCGTGATGGCCGAGCCCTGAAACAGCGCAGCCAGCCGACCGGCAGGCCCCAGCCTCTCCTTGTTGCCGTTCAGCTCGCTACTCATGGGCCACCTCCTGCTGCTGCGCCCAGGCATCGGGAGCCAGCTTGTCACCGGCTTGCAGCCCGGCCAGGATCTCGCACTGTCCCTCGACGCAATGGCCGACCCGCACCGGCGTCAGGGCCCAGCCAGCGGGTTGCTGCAGATAGACGCCGTTGAACTCCCCTTGCCGCAGCAGGGCGCGATCCGGCACCTGCAACACCTGACGCTCACCCTGCTTGAGCTGCACCTTGAGCCACATGCCGGGCAATACCCCGGCGGTTTGCGGCGGCAAGTCGAGGCGCAACCTGAAGGCGTGGCTCTGGCTGTCGGCATAGTTAAAGCGGGTCAATTTGACCGGGGTAACGGTCCTGCCATCGGGCAGCAGCACCTGCACATCCGCAGGCTCACGAGCCAGCGTCAGGGCGGATTGGGGCAACTCCACCTCCACCCGCAAGGTGTCGAGAGAGAAGCCGGAGAGCAGCGGGGTACCGGGGGCGACAGTCTCCCCCAGCTCTACCAGCCTCTTGGTCACCACCCCGGCGTAGGGAGCCAGAATGCGGGTATAACCGTAGGCCTCGCGGGCCTGAGTGAGAGCCGCATCGGCAGCGTTCACCTCGGCGCGGGCGGCGCGATCAGTCGCCTGGGCATTGTCGAGCTGGGCGCGGGTGATCACCCCCTTGGCAATCAGCGCCTGAAAGCGGGCGAGCTGGCGCTCGGCTTCCACTTGCTGGGCCTGCGCCAGCGCCAGCCGCGCCTCGGCCCCCGTGACGGCGGCAAACTGCTCTTTGCCGCTGATCTCCAGCAGCTGTTGCCCCGCCTGCACCTGATCGTTCACATCCACCAGCATGCGGGAGACCCGGCCGCTGGTCTGGGCCGCCACCGTCCCCTGATTGATGGCACTGACGGTACCATCCAGCGTCAGCCAGTCGGCAACCTGACGGGGAACCAGAGTCAGGGTGGCATCACCATTCGCCTCGGTAGACCATGTCATCGGAGAGACAAGAACGGAGGTCACAGCCAGCATGGCGGCCCCCAGCAAGCGGATCTGTTCCATGATATTCCTCCTTCCCCGACACCAAGGGCAATCCATTCAGGCAGAGCGGGGGGGGGGGCAGCGCTTCTCCCGCACCTTCACCAAGACCCGATCAACAAGCAAAATCCCGGCCACCATGGCCGCAATAAACAACAGTATCATGGGCTGGCCACTGGAAATGAGACTCAAGGCAGGCCCCGGGCAGATACCCACCAATCCCCAGCCGATACCGAACAGCGCGGCCCCACCGATCAGACGACGATCCAGCCGAGGGGCCGGTACGGCAGCGATGGGCTCCCCCAGCACACTCTGGCGACGAGGTTTCACCAGCAGAAAATAACCCGGCATAAAGACCAGCAGAGCGCCCCCCATCACGAAGGCGAGGCTGGGATCCCAGGCCCCGGCCAGATCGAGAAAACCGGTGACCCGGGCGGGATCCACCATGCCGGAGATGGCCATCCCCAGTCCAAACAGCAGGCCCGCAAACAAACTTGTCAGCAATTTCATGGCGATCAGTCCCTTACAGCAGATGATGAGTGACAAAGACGGTGATAAAGCCTGCCGCCATAAAGGTCAGGGTGGCGACGATGGAGCGCAGGGAGAGCCGCCCCATGCCACAGATGCCGTGGCCACTGGTACAGCCATTGCCGACACGGGTACCGATGCCAACCAGCAGACCGGCCAGTAGCACAACGGGCCAGCCGGGCAGCGTGGTGAATGCAGGCATGGTGGCCCAGCCCAGGGTCAGCGCCAACCAGGCACCCGCCCCGAGCCCCAGCAGAAACAGCACCCGCCACGGCGAACGGTGTTGCAGCGCACCGGCCAGAATACCGCTGATCCCGGCCACCCGGCCGTTGAACAACATCAGGATCAGGGCCGACAGCCCCGCCAGCATGCCACCGCCCAAAGAGAGCAGCCATTGGCTTTCCATCATCAAGATTCCTTATTTTCTGAGTGACAAAAATGGGTTTGCAGCGCGCCCAACACATCGGCGGCCGCCTCGCTCACCAGCGAGTAGTAGATCTGCTGGGAGACCTTGCGCGAACGGATCAGGCCGTAGCGCTTCAATACCGAAAGTTGCTGGGAGAAGGCCGACTGCCCGAGTTGGCTATGGGCCAGCAGCTCCCCGACCCCCTTCTCCCCCTCCACCAGCTGGCAGAGCACCATCAGGCGTTCGGGATGAGCCAACGCCTTGAGCAGGGAGGCGGCGGCTGTCGCATGTCTGTTCATCTCGTCGAATTGGCTCATAAGAGTAAATTAGCAATTGCTGATATTTGTTCTATTGTATAAAACAACACTAAATTAGCAACATCTAAAGTAGATAAGGAGAAGGACCATGACAGTAGATAACGGAGTCAGAATCGTCGCGGGTTGCATGTTGCTGCTCTCGCTAGTCCTTACCGCCTGGGTTCATCCGGGCTTTGTCTGGTTGAGTGCCTTTGTCGGGGTCAACCTGATCCAAAGCGCGTTCACCGGTTTCTGTCCGGCCGCTATGCTCCTCAAGCGCCTGGGGCTGAAGTAACAGGTCGCGCAAGACAGGGGCGGTCCTGCTAGCGGGGCGTCATCGCGCGGCGATGGCTATCGTCGCTCCCTGATGCTTATGGAGGTAGCCAGTCGGCCCCATTATTGACAAACTTGTATCTAAATGTTGCTGGAAGGTCGATAAGGCTTTACCTCACCGCTCTGGATGAGTACCATTTTGCCGTTCTTAACACAGCGGAGACCATCAGTGGGCAACTCATCAAGTGACAGTTGTAGACCGACCCTCATCGTCGGTACCAAGGTCGCGAGCTAGCCGCAGGTCTTTCTCTGCCGCATGCTCGCAACCCTGCGAGAAGCGGAAATCCACTCCCCTCTTCTCCCTTTTTACACTTGACGTCTGGCAACCAGAGGCCAACCGCCACGGTCGCCATGCCTGCATAGTTTCTGCTTCCCACAAGGAGGCTGCTATGCGTTTTATCTCAATCAAACCGGCTGCGGATCGCGCGGTCGCAACAGGTTCTGTTGCACCCCGGGCTCACCCCCTGCTGAGCAAGCTGGGGCGCGGCATGTTGCCACGCTGGCTGGGCGGCAAACCGCGCCAGCACCACTATAGGCTGCAGATCCGCTGCGAGGATCGCGCCGATATGGAGCAAGTGCTGGATATGGTGAGCCACACCCTGCAACCGGCCGGACTGCAACCGATGCAATCGATGAAACCGGGTCGCAGCGGCGGGCGAGAGCTGGTGCTCAATGTGCACTGCACTCCACCCCAGCGCCGCTATCTGGTGCAGTTTGTTCATCAGGTCGGAGTAGCGCATCCGGTGCGCTGGGAGCTGCGTCCGCGCATCGACACGACTCCTGAACTCAACTGACGCGCATCCTGCTGCACTAACGACCGTTCAAGGGGCCAGCCACGCTGGCCCCACTTGTTGCGTCCTCTCCGAGCGTCAGGGCATCTGATGATGCTCGCGCCCCGGAAGCTAAACCCGGGACGCTGCGTTTTTCTGCTGGCCATCCGCTCAATCCCCCTCTGATCCATCCGCCACCCGGCGTTTCATCATGGATTGTGCCAAGCCAGCTTTCATAAGAAGGAGTACGCCATGAAGATGTGGCAACAACTAGACATGCTCTCACTGCTCGACACTCTGGCCAGCCTGCTGCTCGCCTTTGTGCTCGGCAGTCTGGTCGGGCTGGAGCGCCAGTACCGCCAACGTACCGCGGGCCTGCGCACCAACGTGCTGGTCGCCGTGGGAGCCGCCCTGTTCGTCAGCCTGGCCCAGCGAATCTATGACCTGCACGGCGGCAACTACAACGTGGTCCATGTGGTGGCCTATATCGTCTCCGGCATCGGCTTTCTCGGCGCCGGCGTCATCATGCGCGAGTCGGGCAATATCCGTGGCATCAACACCGCCGCCACCCTGTGGGGTGTCGCTGCGGTCGGCGCCGCCTGTGGCGCCGGGCTCGCCATGGAGGCCATTCTGGGCGCCCTGTTCGTGCTGGCCGCCAACACCCTGCTGAGACCGCTGGTCAACCAGATCAACCGTCGCCCGGTAGACAATCTGGACACAGAAGTTACCTACAAGGTGACAGCCCTGACCCCGCGCGAGCATCAGAAGGAGGTGCTGCACTGGCTCGAGGAGATGCTGGAGCAGGCCAACTATCCCATGAGCGAGCTCGACATCGAGCCGTTTGGCGAGAGGGATCTGGAGATCTCGGCGGTGCTGCTGGCTACCTCCATCGATGGTGACGAGCTCGACGCCCTGATGGTGAAACTCGGCATTCATCCCCATATCAAGCAGATATTCTGGCGCGCCAGCACCACGGATTGAGTTGTCGATCAGAGTCATGGCTCCATCCACCAACGGCAAAAAGCCCCGCCAGCAATGGCGGGGCTTTCTCATATGGGATGGGCGAAGAGTGGCTAGCGGCGGCTGCGCCAGCGCACCCTGGGGGTGATCACCTGGGCAGTCTGCGCCGGGGGATTGCCCGCAATCAGTTGCTGCATCAGCTCGAAAGCGGCGAGGGCCAGCGCCGGACAATCCTGCGCCACCGAGTCGATGCGCATGGGAATGCAGTCGAGCAAGTCGTGATCATCGAAGGTACACAGCCGCATCCCTGTCTCCATCAACCCCGCCTCGTTGAGGTAGCGCAGCACCCCTTCCAGCAGGGTAAAAGAGGCGGTAAAGAGCCCCCTGGGAGGCGCTCCCAGCTCGGCCACCAGCTCAGCCATCAGCTGATAACCGGAGCTCGGCTGATAGTCGCGATGACGCACCCGGGCAGCATCGGCTTCAAAACCGGCGCGATGGAGCCCCAGCTCATAGCCCGCCAGCCGGTGACGACTGGGGGAGAGATCCAGCAAACCGCCGAAGTAGTAGATCTCCTCGCCGCACTCGCTGGCCATGTCCCGCACCAGCTCGGCGGTCACCTTGCAGGCATCGGAGATCACCATGGGCAGGCGCGACTCGCCAATATGGCGGTCGAGCTGTACCACCGGCAGGCGGTCGTGGATACGGGCATAGATGTCATCGCTGTGGCCGCTGGAGGCAACAATCAGCCCATCCACCTGACGGCTGATGAGGTTGTCCACCACCCGCTGCTCGAGGGCGGGATCATCCTCGGAGCAGGCGATCAGCAGCTGGATGCCCGCCTCCCGGCAGTGCGCCTCGAGGGCGCGGGCGATGCGGGCAAAACCGAAGTTGGTGAGATCGGGGATCACCAACCCCCAGGTGTAGCTGCGGGTCTCGCGCAGGGAGCGGGCATGAAAGCTCGGCAGGTAGTGACACTCCTCCGCCACCGCCTGAATGCGCTTGCGGGTATCATCGGCAATGCGGTACTCCGCACTCTTCCCGTTGAGCACCAGACTGGCGGTCGCCTTGGACACCCCCGCCAGTTCGGCGATCTGGGCAATCGTGATCCGTTTCTTCTTCTCCACCTGGCCTCCCGGCTGACTAGAACCGGGCTATTGTACTAGGCATGCCGACAGCGGCCAGTGATTGAGGCAAATTTTGCAGCCATCATCGCCGCTACCTGATGATAGTTGCGGCTTCTCCCCGGGGAAGTAGCGCGCCGACAGGCTGTGGCGACCCTCATCAATGAAACACTCCAGACTGGAGCGATCGCACAGCACGGTGATCCGCCCGCCAGCCCATGGGCTGCTGCGAGTCTCCCACGCTCCGCTCTGCCAGTTCTGGCGCCGCAAGGTGATGCGGTCCGGCTGCCACACCAGCTCGGCCACGGCGCCGAAACAGAGGCTCCCCTCACCGCAGAGATCCAGATCGAGCCAGGCCGAGTCGATGGCCAGCCCCGGAAATTCGCCAAGCGTCCCCTCGAAGCGGGTCAGTTCTCCCTTGAGCGCCGCAAGCTCCGCCACCGGCCGCTGGCAAAGCCACTCATCCTGCCAGAACAGCTCCCGCGGGCAGCTCATCTGGTGGATCCAGCCGTGAGCGACCGTAGGCTGGCTCATCTCGTTCTCCTCCGGCAGACCCAGCCAGCCAAACAGCAAGCGCCGACCCTGGCTATCCAGAGTGGTTTGCGGCGCATAGAACTCGAAGCCCCGGTCCAGCTCGTGAAAAGCCCCGTGCCCGAAGCGCTCGCCGTCGAAGTTGCCCACCAGCCAACCGCACTGGTAGAGGTTGCGATAATCCTCGCCTGCCGGGGCAATCCCCTGCGGGCAGCTGATCAGCACATGGCGCTCCTCCAGCGGGAAGAGATCCGGGCACTCCCACATATAGCCAAACTCACCCAGCCCCCCTCGCCCGCTGCCGGCGATGGGCCCCACCCGCTGCCAGCTTTGCAGGGTGTCGCCACGATAGAGCAGCACTTCCCCCTTGTCATCCAGGGTTCGGGCCCCCAGCACCATCAGCCACTGTTTGCCGTCGTGCCACACCTTGGGATCGCGTACATGGCCGCTGTAGCCTGCGGGTAGATCCAGCACCGGCCCCAGCTTGGCAAAACTACCCTCACCGTCGGCGCGGGCCAGACACTGATAGGCGGTGCGGCTGCCATCTGGGTATTTGACATTGCCGGTGTAGATAAGGGTCAGACGCCCCTGCTCGTCGCTCACCGCAGAGCCCGAATAGCAGCCGTGGCTCTCATAGGCTTCGGTGGGCAACAGCGCCACCGGCTCGTGCTGCCAATGCAGCAGATCGGTGGAGGTGACATGGCCCCAGCCCTTGTTGCGGTGCTCGCAGCCCAGCGGATTCCACTGGTAGAAGAGGTGGTAGCGCCCGTCGTGCTCGATAAAGCCGTTGGGATCGTTGAGCAGCCCCACCGGGGCTGCCAGATGCCAGCGGGGCCGATGGGGATCGGCCGCCGCCTTGAGCTGTCCGGCCAGCAGCGACCGGACAATCTGGTTGAGAAGATCGCTTTCCTTCATCACTCCACCTTGTATTTGAGCAGGTAGGAAGCGGCGAAGGCGGCGCCAAAGGCGATCACCAGCCCGATGATGTAATGAATCAGGCTCATGGGCTGGACGATGGCCATGCCGGGAATACCGGTCAGCCCCACCGCCGTCATCCCCACCTTGGCCGCCACCACGTAGGCGCCGCCGCAGGCCCCGCCAAACAGACCGGCGAGGAAGGGTTTGATGTAGCGCAGGTTCACCCCGAAGATCGCCGCTTCCGTGATACCCAGCAGGCAGGACATGGCAGCCGGCACGGTAATGGCCTTGATCTTCACGTCGCGAGTCTTGAAGTAGACCGCGAGGCAAGCCCCGCCCTGCGCCACGTTGGCCATGGCCCAGATGGGCAGCAGGAAGTTGACGCCAATTTGCGGATTGGCCAGCAATCCCGCCTCGATGGCGTGGAAGCTGTGGTGGATGCCGGTGATGACGATAAGCGAGTAAGTGCCGCCAAACACCAGCCCCGCCAGCCAGCCCGCCTGCTCATAGAGGGCGCTCAGACCAAACGAGATGCCATCCCCCAATACCCGACCCGCCGGGCCGATAAAGAGCAGCGCCACGAAACCGGTGATGATGACGGTGAGGAACGGCGTGAGGATCAGATCCAGTGCATCCGGGATGCGCTTGCGCAGCTGTTTCTCCAGATGGGACATAAACCAGACCGCCAAGAGCACCGGGAAGACGGTGCCCTGATAGCCGATCATGGCGACATCGAGCCCGAAGAAATCCATGGTCTTGAAGCCACCGGCCACGCCCCAGGCGTTGGTTAGCGCTGGGTGGGTGAGAATGCCGCCAAGGGTCGCCCCGAGGTACGGATTGCCGCCAAACTCACGCGCTGCCGTAAAACCGATGAGGATCGGCAATATGATAAAGGCCGCCGAGCTGAACATGTCGAGCATCACAAACAGGGCGCTGTCGGCATTGGCCCAGCCGTAGGTGCGCACCATGCCGAGCAGCCCCATCAGCAGGCCCGAGGCGACGATGGCCGGAATGATCGGCACGAAGATGTTGGAGAGGGTTCGCGCCAACCGCTGGGCCACGTTGAGCTTGGCCGCCGCCATGTCGGTCAGCTCCGCCTTGCTGGCGGTGCCGGTACCGGTCAGCGTCACAAACTCCGCATAGACCTTGTTGACCAGACCGGTGCCAAAGATCACCTGAATTTGGCCCGCGTTGCTAAAGCACCCCTTGACCCCCTCCAGCTTGTCGATGGCGGCCTTGTTTACCTTGCTGTCATCGGCCAGCACCAGCCGCAGCCGGGTGGCGCAGTGGGCAGCGCTGACGATGTTCTCCTTGCCCCCGAGCAGGGGCACCAGATCCTTGGCTATCGCACTGATATTCATATTCTTCCTCTTATGACCCGCCACGCTGGCGGGCCCTTGTCACATGAGAGTAGGGGCTGTCGAGCCGGGCTTCTAGCCGCAGATCAACAGCCGCTTGTGTCTGATCGCAAAAAGGCATCCAGTTCGGAGCGGGTCGGCAGCGCCGTCATGGCCCCCTTGGCGGTGGTGGCGAGCGCCCCGCAGCCGTGAGCCTGAGCCAGAATGGCGGGCAACTCGGCCAGCGTCGGCAGCGACGAACGCCCTGCCAGCGCCGCCAGCAGCCCGGCGACGAAGGCATCCCCCGCCCCCGTGGTGTCGAGCGGGGTCACCTTCTGCCCCACCCACTCCAGCAGCTCGCCACCCAGACGGGCCACCACACCGGCCGCCCCTCTGGTCACCAGCACCAGCGCCGGGCCAGAGAGAGTCGCAAGCCCGGCAGCCAGATCATCCTCACCGCTCAGCAGTTGCAGCTCCTCGATGGAGAGCTTGACCACATCCGCCTGTGCAATTGCCTGACGCACCAGCGGCAGCATCTCGGCGGGGTTGCCCCACACCTCGGGGCGCAGGTTGGGGTCGAAGCAGACTCGCCCGCCTGCCGCCTTGATGTCCGCCATGGCCTGCAGGCAGCTGGTGCGGACCGGCTCGTTGGCGAGCGCGATGGAGCAGGTGAGCAGCCACTGACCGGCCTTGAAGCGGGGCAACTCATTTGGGGTGAGAAACTGGTCGGCGCTGGGGCGCACCATAAAGGTGAAGCTGCGCTCTCCCTCGTCATCCAGTTCTACCAGCACGGTAGAGGTGCGATGGTCAGGATCGAGCCGCAGCGCACCGATATCCACCCCCTCCCCACTCAGGGTATCGGCCATAAAGCGGCCGAACGGATCGGCTCCGACCCGGCCGATAAAGGCCGCATCGCCACCCAGCCGTGCCACACCAACCGCCACATTGGCGGGCGCGCCACCCGGACACTGGAGGTAGTGCAACGCCCCTTCCGGGATCAAGTCCACCACCGCATCCCCCATTACCCACACACGATTCGTCACCTTGCTACTCCACTGCTGCATCGGATCCACGGTCAAACCCGAACTCTGTTCTGTTGGCTGGCATTATCAGCTAAACCGTTTTAGCTAACCAACAGATCTCGGCACCGGCTGCCAATTTTGTGATCGGGATAACGAACTAGAACCAGGTTTCCATCTGTATACCAAAGTTCCACTCGCCACCGGCAGTGAAGTCGCTCTTGCCCATGGCATCATCGCTGGCGTAGTTGTCGAGCTCGGAGGACCAGTCCATCCAGCTGGCGAACACCCGCAACTCGGGCCGCTCGAAGAATCCGGCGGTCTGCGCCTTGAAGGTGGGGGCGAAAGTGAGCTTGGTGAAGTTGCCGTTCACCGCCTGGCGTCCCTTGTAACCCTTGGGATCGAGATCCATGTATTGCCAGGCCGCCTCGTAGACCAGCTCGACGTTCTGGCTCAGCACCTGCGCCACCCGGGTATTGAAGGTGAGCCAGCGGTACTCGTCCCCTTTCACGTAGCGATCCTGACTCTGCTCGGCCAGCAGGGCCGGGGCAAAACGCCAGCGCGGATTAAGATCGGTAGCGCCAAACACGGCGACCCGCACTGCATCGGCGTCCGGCAACAGCTCGCTGTCAGAGCCCAGCCCCTTGACCTCGGCCCCCAGCCCATGACCGTACAGCACCGCCGCCTTGGCAAAACCGGGGTTGAGGCCAAAGAAGCTCTCGCCGTGGTAGGCCAGCAGGGTGTGTGCCCCCTTGTCCGCCGCCTCGCTGCCCGCCCCCTTGTCATTGATGCGGGCATCATTGTCCTTTGCCGAGAGACCGTTCACCATCCACTGCCAGTTACCGACGCGGTTGTTCATGGTGAGGATGTAGCTCTCGATATCGGAGAGACCGCTGGCGCTGATGTCGCCGTAATCGCGGCCATAGAGAGAGAAGTTGGCCTTCCAGCTATCGGCCAGCTGCACGTCGTAGACACCGCCGCCGGTACCGGCCAGGAACACCACGTCGGAATCGAGCCAGTGGATGTCAAAGTTGTCGCGATCAAAGCGCTTGCCCGCCCACAGCACCGCATTCTTGAAGGGGCCGTCGAAGCTCGCCAGATTGCCGATCTCGGCAAACACCTGACGGGTATTGAGGCTCGAATCGCTGGCGGTCCAGTCGTTGCTGGTCTCCACCCCGTCTGCCAGCATCAGCTTGTAGCGGGCCCAGCTGCCATCCTCGAAGGTCTGGGTTTTCAGCAGGTTGGCCTCCATATAGGTGTCATCCTCATTGCCAAGGCGACCGACGGCCCCGCCCACCGAACCGGCTGGCGTGATGTAGGGGCCGCCGCGCCCGCCGTTGCCATTGCCGTTGACCAACAGGCCCGAGCGGGCGTAGCCGTGAAACTCGAAGCCCTGGGCACCAGCGGTCTTCTCATCCACCTGCTGGCTGCGGTTGTCGGCCACCTGAGCCTGCTCGCTCGCCGCGCTCGCCTTCACTTCCGCCTGACTGGCACGGCTATCTGCCGCCTCGGCTCTCGCTTCGGCTGCCTGTACCCGCGCCTCCAGCGCCGCCAATCTGGCCTCGACACTCTCACCTGCAATACTCGCCTGCGCCGCCCACAGCGGGCTGCTCATCCCCAATCCCAGCGCTACCGCCAGCGCCAACTTGCTCTTGAACATCATCATCTTCCTCACCTGTCATCTGTGGCCCGGACGGGCGCTGTTGTTATCGACAGCCAGAGCATAGCTAAACCAATTTAGCTAACTCAATATGACAACTAAACCGTTTCAGCAGTAGTGTGAGCGGGATAACATTTGTACAGCAGGAATTGGCGGGAGTTGTGAGGAGGATCCCTCATCAGGATCCACTCAATAAGGCGGATCCCGATTCTGCGAGCAGCGACCCTGACAATGTGAATAGGAAGGGGGGCACCTCACCACCAACCGGATCAGGGTGCTGGCGATGGGTCTGCCAGGTATCGGCATACCCTATGCGTCATTCTGTTGGTGGAGATTGTTACACGCATTACACCATCAGGTTCGGCTACAAAGCAGCGTAAATAATACCGATCACGCATGCGATATGGCTGAATACGCGACATTCCTGTCGTTCAATTACCAAAATATCAATAAAGATGTTTCTAAATGTTTCTGGCGGTGGATTAATTATTTACCAATAAGAACCATTCCAGTAGCATCGCAGCATTGATTAATAACGGAGACCATCAGTGGGCAATTCATCAGATGACAGTAGGTTGTTGAGCTCGTCAGCCAATACCTGAGTCGCGAGATCCCCGCAGATTGTTCTGCCGCTATCTCGCACTATGCGGAGAGCGGTTTATTTGCACCTGAGTGCAATTCCTTCCCTGTATTCACTCGATGTCTGTTACTGACGCCATCCAATGCTACAGACTGGATGCGTAAATAATGCCTGCATGGGTCTTCTCCTGATATCAGGGTCACCATGTCATTACCACTGTTACCTCATCACGCCATGTTTTTCCGCCTCTGGCGTGCGTCAATGATGGCGAACCTCTATCGCTGCAGGTCAGTAGCCACAAGGCTTTTGACAAGGTGGCATGGGAGATGGCAACAGCCGCTAGCCGGGCGACGACCGTCCCGCGATCCGCTCCACCTTCATTTACTTGTGCCGAGTGCAACACCTGTTCATTCCCCATGCGTGGCTATTGACGGGTAAGCATATGACGATTCTTTACATCAATCAGGAGGTGTGTCATGGACCCTGACCCTGGAGCCGGTATCGGCGACTAGTCCGGATTAATTTTCGGGCGTTATTTCCTTATCTATTTTTGCTGATGTGATGTCAGTCGGAATTCTATTTTCTATTTTCCAGGCTGATGTATTAAAGGATATATAAATGCAATACCAAGATATTCACCAACAACTGTATGTACTGCTGCAAAACAAGGATCGTATGGGGATCCAGAGCCTCAGCCTGAATATTCATGAGGTCGATCTGGCACAAGCGATAAACCGCCTGACAGATAAACATATTCATACCTTTCTCAATCTGGTTCCTGCATTGCGTGCCGCACGCATCTTCCGCCATCTGCCCAGCGATATTCAGGCCAGCCTGGTACGTTCCATGGCCAAGCCCCAATTGGAAGAGTTGTGTACCCGCCTATCCCCCGATGACAGAGCCGATCTCTACAATCGTCTGCCCGCAGCCTTGCGCCAGACCCTGCTCGATGCGATGACAGATGAAGAACGTGAGGATACGCAACGGTTGGCCTCTTACCCGGAAAACCTCGTCGGCTCCATCATGAGCTCGGATTGTGCCAGCCTGACGGCTGACATCACTGTGGGAGAGGGGCTGCAACGGCTGCGCAGCACTGCTGCCGACAGGGAGAGCATCTATACCCTGTATGTCGTGGATGAAATGCGCCGCCTCATCGGGGTTGTCTCCCTGCGCGAACTGTTTCTCGCCGACAGCAAAACCCCCATCTCGGCCATTATGCAGCGCGAGCTGGTGAGTATTCAGGCCGATGCCCCCAAAGGCGAAGCCGCGGAGATGATCGCCCGTTACAACCTGCTGGCCCTCCCCGTATTGAATCAGGATCAGCAGTTGCTCGGCATGGTGACCGTGGATGATGCAATGGATGTTGCCGAAGAGGAAGATGCCAACCGGATTGCCCGCTTCGGTGGTACGGCTGCGCTGGGAGGTCCCGAACTTGATCTTCGCGCATCCAGCACCTTTAACATGTTCAGCGCCCGATTCTTCTGGCTGGCGGTCTTGACCGTATTCGGCATACTGACCAGCAATCTGGTCGCCGCTCAGGAAGAACTCATCAGCGAAGTACTGATCCTCGCAGCCTTTATTGCCCCTATTATCGACATGGGGGGCAACTCGGGCAGCCAGTCGGCCACCTTGGTGATCCGGGCAATGGGCATGGGTCAGATCAAGCTGAGCATGCGTGACTTCTTTTTCGTGCTGCGGCGCGATCTGCCCGTCGCAATGGCTCTGGGGCTGGGTGTCGCCCTGCTGGAAGGGGTGATGGCATTCTGGAGCAAGAGCATCGGCTGGGACATCGTCATGATTGTCAGCCTCTCTGCCATGACGGTGACTGTGGTTGGCAGCCTGCTTGGTCTGGTCCTGCCGTTTGCCGCACGGAAGATGGGGACTGATCCGGCAACCCTCAGCTCCCCCATGCTCACCTCGATCATGGATCTGTTGGGCGTGCTGATCTATTTTGGTTTCGCCTATGCCTTCCTCGGTGGGTCACTGGCTGCTGCCTGACAGCGCACAGCAGATGGGGGCAGCCAAACCACCGCCATCTCCGATAGTTCAAGATAAAAGAGAGGGAGGCATCACGCCTCCCTCTCTTTATATCGACACGGGTCTATGCCATCACTTGGTCAGATCGTCGAAGAAGCGTTTCACCCCTTCGAAGAAGCCTTCCGATTTCGGCTTGTGGGTCTTGGCAGCGGCACCGCTGAAGGATTCGTCCAGCTGGCGCAGCAGCTCTTTCTGCTGCTCGGTGAGGTTGACCGGAGTCTCGATCACCACCTTGCACATCAGATCCCCTACCTGACCGGAGCGTACTGACTTCACGCCCTTGCCACGCATGCGGAACATCTTGCCAGTCTGGGTCTCCGGAGTGACCTTGAGCTTGACGCGGCCATCCAGGGTCGGTACTTCAATCTCGCCACCCAGAGCCGCTGCGGTGAAGCTGATGGGCACTTCGCAATAGAGGTTGTTGCCGTCACGCACGAAGATCTCGTGCTCTTTGACGTGCACCTGTACGTACAGATCCCCTGCCGGTGCCCCCGCTTCCCCCGCTTCCCCTTCGCCGGAGAGACGGATGCGATCGCCGGTATCGACGCCCGCCGGGATTTTCACCGACAGGGTCTTGGTACGCTGGTAGCGACCTTCACCGTGACACTTGCGGCACGGATCCTTGATGATCTTGCCGCGACCGTGGCAGTGCGGACAGGCCTGCTGCACCGCGAAGAAGCCCTGACGCATCTGCACCTGGCCGGAGCCGTGGCAAGTCGGGCAGGTCTGGGCACTGCTGCCGGTGTGGGCACCGGAGCCGTTACAGACTTCACAGTGAACCAGGGTCGGCACCTTGATCTCCTTGGAGACCCCGCGCACCGCCTCTTCCAGCGTCAGCTCCATGGTGTAACGCAGGTCGGAGCCACGGGCCGGGCCACGACGGGCACCACCACGGCCACCGCCGAAGATGTCACCGAATACGTCACCAAACATGTCGGCGAAGTCGGCACCGCCGCCAAAGCCACCGTGGCCACCGCCACCCTGGCTCGGGTCGACACCGGCATGGCCGTACTGGTCGTAACGGGCACGCAGGTTGGCATCGGTCAGGACCTCGTAGGCTTCCTTGACCTCTTTGAACTTCTCTTCGGATGCGGCATCACCCTGATTACGATCCGGGTGATACTTCATGGCCAGGCGCTTGTACGCCTTCTTGATCTCGCGATCGTCGGCATCTTTCGCCACACCCAGTACTTCGTAGAAATCGCGCTTCGACATACTCATCCTGTGGTTACGCAGACGGGCGTTGGTTACCCAACGCCCGTGAATTCATTGACCAAGCCGATGGGCGAAGCGGACTTCGCCCATCTGGGTAGGGCTTACTTCTTGTCGTCTTTCACTTCTTCGAACTCGGCGTCGACTACGTCGTCGTCAGCCTTGGCAGAAGAGGAGGTCTGACCGGCATCAGCACCGGCTGCACCCTGGGCCTGAGCCTGCTGCTGGGCAATTTCCATCAGCTTCTGAGAAGCCTCCAGCAGAGCCTGCTGTTTGGCTTCGATAGCAGCCTTGTCGTCACCCTTGATGGCAACTTCCAGCTCGCTCAGAGCGGCTTCGATCTTGGTCTTGTCGTCGGCAGGCAGGGCTTCACCGGCTTCGGTGATCTGCTTGCGTACGGAGTGGACCAGACCATCAGCCTGGTTGCGAGCCTGTACCAGCTCTTCAAACTTCTTGTCCTCGGCCGCGTTGGCTTCGGCTTCGCGTACCATGCGCTCGATCTCGTCATCAGACAGACCAGAGGAGGCCTGGATGGTGATCTTCTGCTCTTTGTTGGTCTCTTTGTCTTTCGCGGAGACATGCAGGATACCGTTGGCATCGATGTCGAAGGTCACTTCGATCTGCGGCAGACCGCGCGGAGCCGGACGGATGCCTTCCAGGTTGAACTGGCCCAGAGACTTGTTGTCGCTGGCGCGCTTGCGCTCACCCTGCAGCACGTGAATGGTCACGGCAGACTGATTGTCTTCGGCAGTGGAGAACACCTGGGACTTCTTGGTCGGGATGGTGGTGTTCTTCTCGATCAGCGCAGTCATTACGCTGCCCATGGTTTCGATACCCAGGGAGAGCGGGGTAACGTCCAGCAGCAGTACGTCGGTCTTGTCACCGGACAGTACGGCACCCTGGATGGCAGCACCCATGGCCACGGCTTCGTCCGGGTTGACGTCTTTACGCGGCTCTTTGCCAAAGAACTCGGCAACGGTCTTCTGAACCAGCGGCATACGGGTCTGGCCACCAACCAGGATCACGTCGTCGATCTCGCCAACTGCCAGACCGGAGTCTTTCAGGGCGACACGAACCGGCTCCAGAGAGTCTTTCACCATGTCTTCCACCAGGGATTCCAGCTTGGCGCGGGTCACCTTGATGTTCATGTGCTTCGGACCGGTGGCATCTGCAGTGATGTACGGCAGGTTGACGTCGGTCTGCTGGGCAGAAGAGAGCTCGATCTTGGCTTTCTCGGCGGCATCTTTCAGACGCTGCAGAGCCAGCTGGTCGTTGCGCAGGTCGATGCCCTGCTCACGCTTGAACTCGTCTACCAGATAGTTGATGACGCGGTTGTCGAAGTCTTCACCACCCAGGTGGGTGTTACCGTTGGTCGCCAGTACTTCGAAGGTGGTTTCGCCTTCAACTTCGTCGATCTCGATGATGGAGATATCGAAAGTACCGCCACCCAGGTCATATACGGCAACCTTGCGCTCGCCCTTGACCTTGTTCACGCCGTAAGCGAATGCAGCAGCAGTCGGTTCGTTGATGATGCGTTTTACATCCAGACCGGCGATGCGACCGGCATCCTTGGTAGCCTGACGCTGGGCGTCGTTGAAGTAGGCCGGAACAGTGATGACTGCTTCGGTTACCGGCTCACCCAGATAGTCTTCGGCGGTCTTTTTCATCTTTTTCAGCACTTCGGCAGAGATCTGCGGCGGTGCCATTTTCTTGCCCTTCACTTCAACCCAGGCGTCGCCGTTGTCAGCTTTGGCGATGGCGTACGGCATGATTTTCAGGTCACGCTGTACTTCGTCATCTTCAAAACGACGACCGATCAGACGCTTGATGGCGAACAGGGTGTTTTTCGGGTTGGTGATGGCCTGACGCTTGGCCGGCTGACCAACCAGGATCTCGCCATCATCGGCATAGGCAATGATGGACGGAGTAGTACGATCGCCTTCTGCGTTCTCGATCACGCGAGCAGTGTCGCCATCCAGAATAGCGACGCAGGAGTTGGTAGTACCCAGGTCAATACCGATGATTTTACCCATTTGACGAATCTCCAAATACTTTGAATAAACTGGCGAGGAACTCGCCTTAATGCGTTAACGGCTAGGTGGGGGCTGCCAATCTGGCTTTCAAGCTCCCGGCATCAAATTTTTCGTGCCGCCGCGGCCTTGCTACCTATATGGGGTCGCAAGCGGCCACTTCAAGCCCTGCCCCGCAAAAACCCTACCTTTTGTCGTGATCAGTCCATGACAGACCAGACAGATAAACAAAAAGCCCGCCAAGCGGCGGGCCTGGGCATCAAGTGCCGACTCAGTCGGCGGCCTTGGATACCATGACCATGGCCGGACGGATCACGCGACCGTTCAGCTCATAGCCTTTCTGCATCACGGCAATCACGGTGTTCGGCGCCACATCGGCACTCGGCACCATGCTCATCGCCTGATGGGCATTCGGATCAAACGGCTGGTTGGTCGGATCCAGCGCAACCAGACCGAACTTGGCCACACCGCTCTGCATGGATTTGAGGGTCAGCTCGACACCTTCCACCATCGGCTTGAGGGCGTCGTTCTCCTTGTCGGCGAGCTCGATGGCGCGCTCTAGGTTGTCCAGCACCGGCAGCAGTTCATTGGCGAACTTCTCCAGAGCGAATTTGTGCGCCTTCTCCACATCCAGCTCGGTACGACGGCGCAGGTTCTCCATCTCGGCGGCGGTACGCAGGGCGCGTTCACGCTCTTCCGCCGCTTTTTGGATGGCGGTTTCCAGCTGCGCTTCCAGTTCGGCAATGCGGGCCTGCTCGGCTGTCACTTCACTGTCTACATCGGTCGGCTCGATTGGCTGGGCTTCCACTTGCTCCATCGCTTCAACCTTTTGCTCTTCGTGGTTCATGACATCTCCAATTCCGGGGTTACTTATGAGGGCCCTGACGTCTGGTTGAGCGACCGGACGACAACAGACCGACTATGTTGGCGCTATTATGGGGATGCATCCCCGGCTTTCAAGGGGTAAAGGGCAATCAGGGTTGCTGAATAGCAGCAACCGTCGGTTTATCCGGGTTACCGCTCACCGTTTAACCAGTAGCCTCAAGGGGATAGCCGGCCCCGTCACACGGGAGAGCGTCACAAGCGGAGCAAAGCACTGTATACTGGCCCGCAATACCCATCCCAGATCTGACTGACTATGGATTCTCCGTTCAAAACCATCGCCCTGATTGGCAAACCCCACCATGAGGGGGCCAACCAGACGCTGACCGGCCTGCATCAATACCTGACCGCCCGCGGCTTTCGGGTACTGGTGGAGAGCCGGGTCGCCCAGACCCTGAGCATCCTCGATGAAAACGTGATGGATCTGGTACAACTGGGCCAGCAGGCCGATCTCGCCATCGTGGTCGGCGGTGACGGCAACATGCTGGGGGCGGCGCGAGTGCTGTCACGCTTCGATGTGGCAGTGATCGGGGTCAACCGGGGTAACCTCGGCTTTCTGACCGATCTCTCGCCGCAGGATTACCTGCTGCCATTGGAGCAGGTGCTCTCCGGCCACTACAAGAGCGAACACCGCTTCCTGCTTGAGGCCTCGGTCTATCGCCACGGCGAGCGCAAGTCGAGCAATCTGGCGGTGAATGAAGCAGTGCTGCACCCGGGCAAGATCGCCCATATGATCGAGTTCGAGGTCTATATCGATGGCAGCTTTATGTATAGCCAGCGCTCGGACGGCATCATAGTCGCCACCCCGACCGGCTCCACCGCCTACTCCCTGTCAGCAGGTGGCGCCATCCTCACCCCCAAGCTCAACGCCATCACGCTGGTGCCCATGTTCCCGCACACCCTGAGCAGTCGCCCCATCGTACTCGATGCCGACAGCGAAGTACGGCTGCTGGTCTCGCCGGATAATCAGGACGATGCGATGCAGGTCAGCTGTGACGGTCAGGTGACCCTGGCGGTCCACCCGGGGGATGAGATCCTGATCAAGAAGAGCCACCATCAGCTTCATCTGGTGCATCCCCTCGACTACAGCTACTTCCACGTGCTGCGCAACAAGCTCGGCTGGGGCAGCAAGCTGTTTTAATCGGCGCTGACCGACAGCGGCATTGCCACAGAGGGCGCCTGAATTGGCGCCCTTCTCTTTTCTTTCGTAGCAACCGCCCCTGCACTCTCATATCCGTACCGTGTGCCAATGGTCAGTACCGCATTCTCATAGCCATAGCGCACTGACACACCTTTCCTGTACTAAAAATGACGGAGCCCTCTTTACTGTATATAAGACCAGTATATACTGGATGCATACACAGTAATGTTGACCTATACAGGATGAGACCATGCTGACCCAGCTGACCGTCAACAACTTCGCCATCGTCAAGTTTCTCGAACTCGATCTGCAACCGGGCATGACCTGCATCACAGGTGAGACCGGCGCCGGTAAATCCATCGCCATCGATGCTCTCGGTCTCTGCCTTGGAGAGCGGGCCGAAGCCGGCATGGTGCGACCCGATAGCGACAAAAGCGAGGTCAGCGCCCGCTTCCTGCTGGACAACAACCCGGCCGCCCGCGCCTGGCTCGCCACCAACGAACTGGAAAACGAAAGTGAATGTATCGTGCGGCGAGTCATCTCAGCCGAGGGCCGCTCCCGCAGCTATATCAACGGCGTGCCCGTGCCCCTCACCCAGCTCAAGAATCTGGGCCAGCTGCTGGTCAACGTACATGGTCAGCATGCCCACCAGATGCTGCTCAAACCCGACTACCAGCTCGCCCTGCTCGACGGCTATGCCGGTCACCATCTGCTGCTCGACGAGGTGCGCCAGCACTATCAGCAGTGGCGCCAACTACAAAACGAACTGAACCGGCTCAAAGCCGAGCAGCAGCAGCGAGAGGCTCGTCGCCAGCTGATCGAGTATCAGGTGCAGGAGCTGGACGAATTCGCCCTGCAGCCGGGGGAGTTTGAAGATATAGAAGAGGAGCACCAGCGTCTGGCCAACGGCACCGAGCTGATGCAGGAGTGCGGCGCTTGCCTCGATCTGCTCTATGACAACGAAGAGACCACTATCGCAGGGCTGCTGCAATCGGCCGTCGATCGGGCCGAGGGGCTGGTCAGCATGGACAGCCGCCTCACCCCGGTACTGGAGATGCTGAACGAAGCACTGATCGGGGTGCAGGAGAGTCACAGCGAACTACGTAGCTACCTCGATCGGCTGGAACTGGATCCCGAACGTTTTAACGAGCTGGAGGCCCGCCTCTCCAAGGCGATCAATCTGGCCCGCAAGCATCATGTAAAACCGGCGGATCTGGCCCTGCACCATCAGGAGCTGGCCTCGGATCTCGCCCGCCTCAACTCTGACGAAGAGCGGCTAGAGGGGATGGAAGATGAGCTGGCCGAGGCCCGTCAGGCTTTTGTCCAGGCCGCCGAAGCCCTGAGCCAGAGCCGTCAGCGTTACGCCCAGGAGCTGGGCACCAAGGTAACCAGCAGCATGCACGAACTGGCAATGCCCGATGGCCGCTTTGCCATCGAGGTGCGCCCCGATGCCCAGAGCAGTCTGTCACCACTGGGTATAGATCGGGTGGAGTTCATGGTCACCACCAACCCGGGCCAACCGATCCAGCCCCTTGGCAAGGTAGCCTCAGGCGGTGAGCTGTCGCGCATCAGCCTTGCCATCGTGGTGATCAGTGCTCGCAAGGTCTCAACCCCGACCCTGATTTTCGATGAGGTGGATGTGGGGATCAGCGGCCCAACTGCCGCTGTGGTCGGTCGCCTGCTGCGCCAGCTCGGCGAGTCCACTCAGGTGATGGTGGTCACTCACTTGCCTCAGGTGGCAGGCAACGGCCACCAGCATATGGTGGTGAGCAAGCATACCGATGGCAAAACCACCGAAACCCAAATGAGTGCCCTTGATGAGACCGCCCGTCTCAACGAGCTGGCACGCCTGCTCGGTGGCGACCAGATCACCGACAACACCTTGGCCAATGCCCGCGAGCTGCTGCGTCGATGAATCAGGTGATAAAGCCAATTTGCAGCGATGGCGACTGATAGCGCTGACCGAACATGCTGACTGCGCAGGCACAGGCGAGAGCTATGGCCTGCGCAGCCAGTAATAGCCAATAGCCAATAGCCAATAGCCAATAGCCAATAGCCAATAGCCAATAGCCAATAGCCAACTGTGAGCACCGAACTCGCGTCAGGATTACCGACCCAGATCAATAAAATGGCGAGTTAGGCGAAGCTGGCAGCAACATGGGCGTGGATCCGGTTGCCTTCATGTGGCGGATTTCGCATAGTGTTGCCCCCCTTTATGGGTATCCAATTGTGAGGCTTTGTCTATGATCCACGTTTTTGGTCACAAGAATCCTGATAGCGACAGTATCTGCAGTGCGCTGGTTATCACCGACTGGCTCAATGGCCAGGGCCGTCAGGCCACCCCATGGCGTCTGGGTGACCTGCGCACCGAAACCCGTTTTATTCTGGAGCAGGCTGGCGTCAGCGAACCCGAGTTGCTGACCAAAGATCTGACCGGTGAAGATGTCTGGCTGGTGGATTTCAGTGATCTGGAACAGGGCCCTGCCACACTGGCACAAGCCAATGTACTGGGTCTGGTGGATCACCACCGTCTCGGCACTCTGGTCACCCAGTCTCCGCTGGATGCGTGGATCCGGGCTGTCGGCTGCACCTGCACCATCGCCTTCGATCTGCTGAGCCAGCAAGGTACCGTGACCCGCAGCCAGGCTCGCCTGATGCTGGGTGCCATCATGAGCGACACCCTCTGTCTCACCTCGCCGACCACCACCGAGCAGGACAAGATCGCCTGCGAGCGTCTGGCACCGCTGGCCGAAGTATCGCTGGCCGAGTTCGGTCAACAGCTGCTGATGGCAAAAACCGACCTGCGCGGCCTCACTCCTGCGCAGTTGCTGCAGCAGGATGAGAAAGCATTCCAGGCCGAAAGTCTGAGCTTCATCATGAGCCAAATTGAAGTGGGCAGCGAACAACAGCTTGCCGACCAGATTGACACTCTGCTGCAAGAGATGGCACACCGTGTTGAAGGCGAAGGGCTCGACTTCTTCGTGCTGATGGTGACTGACCTGACGGCCGCAGCCAGCCGTATCTACTTTACCGAGCACCCGAAAGTACCGGCAGAGTCCAGCTACCACCCGGGCTTTGTCAGCCGCAAGAAGCAGGGTCTGCCCTGGGTGATGGACCTGCTGGCCAAGGCCTGATCCTACCTCGCCATCACCTATTCCAAAGCCCTGCCTCTGCGCAGGGCTTTCTCATCGCCACCGCCAGCCGCACTCCCCCCTCTTGCTGATCATCTTGCTCACCACTGCGGCCTCTCGCTTACTCCTTTCTCGGCTTATTGACAGTTAACCCCATAACTTTGCTTACATATTTGCGGCTGTTATTTATCAGGGCTTTGCTGCAGGATAATCGCCGCGCACAACCTTTTCCGTTTCCATTCAGGTGACCGATGAACATAACCCCCAAGCAGAGAACCCTGGCCATCACAATTCTGATCGCCGTGGTGCTCCTCGGCTGGCTGCTCTGGCCCAGTCAACCACCCAAGGCGATGCTGACCGCTCAAGTGACCCGCGAGGATATCGCCCAGACCGTACTGGCCAGTGGCGTGCTGCAGGCCGTAGAGCAGGTGGATGTGGGGGCCCAGGTCTCCGGTCAGGTTACCAAGCTGGCCGTAGAGGCCGGTGATCAAGTCAAACAGGGAGACCTGCTGGCCGAGATCGATCCCCTGATTGCCCAGAACAACCTCAAGACGGCCGAGGCGGAGCTTGCCAGCAACCGCGCCCAGCTCAAGATCAAGCAGGCGCAACTCAAACAGAACGAGCTCGCCTGGCGGCGCCAGCAGCAGATGTTCAAGCAGGAGGCGAGCTCACGGGCCGATCTGGAGAGTGCCGAGGCACTGCTGGCAGTCACCCGCGCCGAACTGCAAAACAGCCAGGCCAATATCGACAACGCCCTGATCAAGGTTGATAGGGCCAAGACCGAGCTGGGCTACACCAAGATCCTGGCGCCGATGGATGGCACCGTCATCAGCATTGTGACCCGTCAGGGCCAGACCCTGGCAGCCAGCCAGACGGTGCCGACCGTGCTCAAGCTGGCCAACCTCGAGACCATGACGGTCAAGGCGCAGATCTCCGAAGCTGATGTCACCAAGGTCAAAGCCGGCATGCCGGTTTACTTCACCCTGATCGGCGACCCGGATACCCGCTATCAGGGTACGCTTCGCGCCGTGGAGTTAGCGCCTACCAACATCAACGATCAGGCCACCACCGGCACCACCACCAGCAATGCGGCTGTCTACTACTACGCCCTGTTCGATGTACCCAATCCCGACCATACCCTGCGGGTTGCAATGACCACCCAGGTGACCATAGTGCTCGGCGAACGCAAGCAGGTGCTCACTGTGCCGCAAACCGCCCTCGGCAAGTCGCTGGGTGATAACGAGTATGAAGTCACCCTGATCAAGGACGATGAAACAACCGAAACCCGCCATATCAAGACTGGTATGAAGGATGAGATCCGCATTGAGGTGATCAGCGGGCTGAGTGAGAAGGAGGAGGTGCAGCTCAATCACGGTGCCCCCGCCGACAATGATGAGATGGCGGTGATGCTATGAGTGAGCCCCTGAACCAGCTGCCGTTGATCCAGCTGAAAGGGGTCGAGCGACGCTACCAGAGCGGCGACAGCGAAGTCACCGTGCTCCACCCTCTTGACCTCACCATCACGGCAGGAGAGATGATCGCCATTGTCGGCGCGTCCGGCTCCGGCAAGTCGACCCTGATGAACCTGCTGGGTTGTCTGGATAGCCCGAGCGGCGGCCAGTACCTGTTTCGTGGACAGGACACCGCCACCATGGATGCGTTGGCGCTGGCCCGACTACGCTGCCACCACTTCGGCTTTATCTTTCAGCGCTACCACCTGCTGCCCCACCTCGATGCCGCCGCCAACGTGGAGATCCCAGCCGTCTATGCCGGCACCAATCGCCCGGATCGCCAGGCACGTGCGCGTCAGCTGCTGGGCAGACTGGGTCTGGCCGATCGCAGCCACCATACCCCGGGCCAACTCTCTGGCGGTCAGCAGCAGCGGGTCAGTATCGCCCGGGCGCTGGCCAATGGCGGCGAAGTGATCCTCGCCGATGAACCGACCGGCGCACTGGATAGCCAGAGCGGCAAGGAGGTGATGGCGATCCTCAAGGAGCTGCACGCTCAGGGCCATACCATCATTCTGGTCACCCACGATATGAACGTGGCCAGCCATGCCGACCGGATCATCACTCTCAAGGATGGTCGGATTGAACAAGATAGCGGCCCCTGCCAAACGGCGGTGTTGGCTCCAGCCACCGCTGTAGCCCCTCAAAAAATAGCGCCCACTAAAGGCGCCATGGGCCACGATTGGGATCGTTATCGGGAAGCGGGACGGATGGCAATCCATGCCATGCTAGCCCACCGGATGCGCACCTTCCTCACCATGCTCGGCATCATCATCGGCATCGCCGCCGTGGTGAGTGTGGTGGCGCTGGGGCAAGGGGCGCGCGCCAAGGTGATCGACCAGATCAATGCGATGGGCACCAACACCATCGAAATCTTCCCGGGTAAAGGATGGGGCGATGAGAAGATGGCCAGCATCCAGACCCTCAACAAGGGGGATCTCGATGCCCTGTTGGGGCAACCCTATCTTGCGGGCGCCAGCCCCGAGATCGGCAGCTCAGGGCAGTTGCGCTATCGCAACAAGACCAACAGCGGCAATGTGACCGGGGTCGGTAACGACTATTTCAAGGTAAAGGGGATGACGCTGGTCAGTGGTCGCTTACTGGAGTGGCAAGATATCCAGCAGCGTGCCGCCGTTGCCGTGGTGGACAAGAAGAGCATCACCAGCCTGCTTGGCAAGGAGGAGCCGGTCGGCAAGGTGGTACTGGTCGGCACCTTGCCGGTGCGGATTGTCGGTGTGGTTTCGCAGGAGACCGGCTTCGGCCCCACCAGCCAGTCGGTCAATATCTGGCTGCCCTACAGCGCGGTGATGAGTCGCCTCATCTCGCAGCACCACTTCAGCCAGATCACCATCCGGGTCAAGGACGGGGTACAACCGGCGCTGGCCGAGCAGGCGGTGATCGAGCTGATCACCAAGCGCCACGGGGTGAAGGATTTCTTCACCTTCAGCAGCGACAGCATCATCAAATCGGTGGAGAAAACCACCGCCACCATGACCCTGATGGTCTCGGCCATCGCGGTGATCTCGCTGATCGTCGGCGGGGTGGGCGTGATGAACATCATGCTGGTGTCAGTGGTCGAGCGCACCCGCGAGATCGGCATTCGCATGGCCGTGGGCGCCCGCCAGTCGGATATTTTGCAGCAGTTCCTGATTGAAGCTGTGATGGTGAGCCTGCTGGGGGGTATCTTCGGCGTCGGCCTCTCGCTAGGCATTGGTGCGCTCTTTGCACTGCTGGTGGACTCCATCAAGATGCAGTTCTCGCTCTTCTCCATCCTGATGGCCTTTGGCTGCTCGTCACTCATCGGGATCCTGTTTGGTTACCTGCCGGCACGCAATGCGGCGCGGCTCGACCCTGTTGTCGCACTGGCGAGGGAATAACAATGCACAAACTCTCCTGGCTGGCTCTCTCTATGGCCCTCAGCGGCTGTAGTCAGCACAGCACCTATCAAAGACCCGAGTTGGCGATCGCCCCCACATGGCAACAAGCAGAGGGCGCCCAACTGGCTGCGCAGGCTGGCCTCTGGTGGCGGGAATTTCATGATCCCCAACTCGACAAATTGGTCGAGGCGGTTCTAGCCGCCAACCCGGACATGCATGTGGCGGCCCTCAAGCTCAAAAGCGCCAGACTGGGCGCCGAGCAGGCCGATACCAACCTCACCCCCTCGGTCAATGGCACTATCGCAGCCAGTGGCAACAAGGATCTGAAAAGCGGCAAAGGCACCAACAGTCTGGGCCCCTCGCTGAGCCTCAGTTACGAAGTGGATTTGTGGGGCAAGCTTGCCTCGGTGCGAGATCAGGCAAGCTGGGAGGCGGCGGCAAGCGAGCAGGATCTCGCCAGCACCCGACTCCTGCTGATTGGCAATACTCTGGAGCAGTATTGGCAGCTCGGCTATCTCGGCTCTGCCATCGCACTCGGAGAACAGCAGCTGGCCAACCTGACGCGAACCGAGCAGCTGACCCAGACCAAATACCAGGCTGGCGCCATTACCCGGCTCGATCTGGCGCAGGCACGCCAACAGTTGGCCGGAAAACAGGCTGAGCTGGCCTCCCTCAAGGCGCAGCAGGAGCAGGCTCGCAATGCCCTGCGTCTGTTGCTGGGCCGCAGCAGCGGGCCGCTGGAGTATGCACCCGCTTCCCTTTCAACCCAGACCATTCCAGAACTTGCGGTGGGTATTCCGGCCGATGTACTGGCTCGCCGCCCCGATGTCAAAGCGGCCGAATTGCGGCTGCGCAAGACGCTGGCAAAAGGGGACGAGATCCGCACCAGCTTCTACCCCAGCCTGACCCTAACCGGCAGTGCCAGCACCGCATCTGATAGATTGGCGCAGGTGCTGCAAAATCCGGTTGGTACGCTGGGAGCCAGCCTCGCCCTTCCCTTCCTTGAATACAACCGCACCCAGCTTGCCATCGAAAGCTCAGAGCTGGATTACCAGATCGCTGAAACCGAGTTTCGCAAACAGCTCTACACCGCACTGGTGGAGGTGGAAGACAATCTGGCCGCCCGCCACTATGGCCAGCAGCGACTCGATTATCTGCAAGAGCAACTGAGCTATGCCCAGGAGGCAGAACGGCTGGCTAAGGCTCGCTTCCAGGCGGGCGCGACCGGCGTGCAAGCCTGGCTTGATGAGCAGAACCGGCAGTGGGATGCCCAGCAGAGCCTGCTGGCCCAGCAAAAAGAGCAGCTCACCACCACAGCCAAAATCTATCGCGCCCTGGGTGGCAGCGATAGCGTGACGCCCCGATAGCGCTTCACCTGGCTATCCCCCACTCTGCCTACAGAGTGGGGAATATCATCGCCATAGACCACACAGAATTTCCTCTCCCACACTGCAGACGAACGCCATTGCTCATCATCAGGGGCAGTCATGGCAGCGCAGCCAATTACATGCATCGGTGACCCAGAATATCCCGGCCATACTTTGCGACTCTCTCTATCCCTCACGCTCCCTGAACGGAGATAACGATTACCGGATATTCCATCAGCAGAGAGCTCTACTCTTGCCGAACGACGCACCGTGAATCGTGAATCGTGAATCGTGAATCGTGAATCGTGAATCGTGAATCGTGAATCGTGAATCGTGAATCGTGAATCGTGAGAAACATATCCGAAGCTCGTATCAGCACAACGCATACAAATAGCGATATCGCTTTGGTGAGCCACAGGACAAAATTAATCGTAAACAACGAATGATATTGAGTAAAGGAACTGCGGGTAAGGCGAGAGAGAAAGGATACAAACGAGGAATGCAGATAACAATGAGGTGGAAATACTGGTTGGATAACCACGAGTAAAACGGCAAAAATAATGCCGCCCGAGGGCGGCATTATTCAATCTCTGAACCTGACGAATTAGATCAGGAAATCGTTCAGGTCTTTACCCAATGCGACTTGAGCAGCAATGGCTTTCGGCATACGGCCTTGACCGGTCCAGGTTTTTTCCTGGCCATCTTCTTCGTACTTGTATTTAGCCGGACGCGGAGCTCGCTTGCTCTTGGCAGCGCCAGTTGCAGCAGCCGGAGCAGCGGCAGTCGCCAGTAGCTCACGAGGATCAATACCAGCCTGCTGCAGCATTTCGGTGAATTCATTCAGCTTGCGCTGACGCTCTTCCTGTTCAGCACGCTCCTGTTCAACAGAATCGGCGCGCTCTTGGTAAACCAGGTCAAACTTCTCTTTAGCTTCCAGCAGTTGCTCAAACGGCAGCTCACGAACAGCCGCACGCAGACTGCGAATGTTCAGCAGAACTTTCAGAAACTCGTTCATTATTTCCTCACAAAAAGTCGGTCACAGGGATTACCGTGTCAGAATAGCATGGACAATTGATAACAACATACCGTTTTCTGTATTTACACTCCTTTTTTTTTATTTTTCACTCACCATACTCTCTTGACGCGAAGCGTGATAACAAATCAATGCTCAGTTGTGATTGCTATACAATCTGACAGATGATGATCTCAGATATTACAGGGCTCATTAATATCCCACTGCATGCAGTCAGAAGATTCTCTTTATAGTGACACCCGATATGCCCTCCCCCCCCCCCCCGCCCAGTTACCCATCAAGGTGAAATAAAAAAGCCACAAAGCAATTCCTCAGCAACGACGACTTAAAAGGCCATAACTTTTATCCATAAAAATCATGAGCTTACAACACCAACCCATATATCTAAAGACAAATAAACAATCTGTTTTTTAACATAACCGATCTTACCCGGTTGTTAAATTACGCTAATTTGCGCGAGCATTACTTTGTGCAGATTGATCAACACCACTGATCACCGGTATAGCTACAGAGCCACTCAGCAGAGGTTCCGCAGGATAGAGTCTGAGCGCTTCCAGACGCATCGTATCGGCTGCCTCTTTGCGACCCAGAGCGTTAAGTGCTGTCACCATATTGGCGTATATATTAGCTCGTGGTGTATGAAGTACGAAGTCCTGCCCCCACTCCAGATAAGCTTCCAGTTCATCCTTGTTGTTTGTCTGCAAACCGACCATCAGACGAACCGAGTTCACATCAAATTCAACTCGTGTCAGCCATGCCATAGGATTGATAATCTCCAGCAAGAGCGTCGGCTCCTTATAACCTCCCCGCTCGTATTTGGTGACGACCCAGGCAGTATGAAGGGCTGTCAGCATAAATGGGACAATCAATAGAGGGATAGCTATTGCCATAAATCGGAGCAACAACCAGGGGCGATACTCAATGTCCAACCACGATGGGCTACCGCAACTCACGAAACGGGTTTCTTCAATCTCGGTGTCAACGACATAGATCAGCGTCAGCAACAACCACCACAACACGATTGCATGGTAAAGGGGATATTCCGTCTGAGTATGGAGCAATATCGGTGTCACCAGGGCAAGCAGTGCCATGGCATTTACCCAACGCACCTTCGTCAGGCGCCACAATAATGCGCCCCCCATAATCACCATACCAACCATGGGAGCCACCCCTCCCTCAACAGCCCAATAAAGGAATTCGTTGTGGGGATGGTCAAGATTGTACTCAATCTGCACCATAGATGGATTCAGCGCCTTATCAGCCATGTAGTGATGGAGAAAAACAGATTCAAAACTGCCGTATCCCCAACCACTCCATGGTGCTTCGGCAATCAGCTTGGCTGCATAAGGCCAATAAATAGATCGCATACCACCAGATTGATAAATCTCCAACCCGCGCTTTGCTCCTGCCATCCAGTACTGTGATAGCAGGCCAAGGGCCACCGCAAAAATAACCAGCGCCAACATACGCCATAGCACTCGATGGCGATGGAGTTGCGGTATCAATAAAAACAGAGCTAGCAGACCGCCAAGTTGACCCACTCGGGATTGCAAAACAACCAGCAACAGTGTTGCTGATAGAATGACGCCATAGCGCAGAGCCATCAGCAAACGACCACCCTCTCGGCGTAATTCCAGCCAAATAGCAAGGGCAAGACCAGTTGCCATAAAGGTTGCCATCACGTTTGGCTGTTGAAAGATCCCGTAAGGACGATTGGTTTTAGTGTCGTAGCCAATCCAGTTACCGGGTGTCAACAGATAGAACTGTATCAGACCGAGCAAAGCCTCCATCGCGATCGCCATCAGGACGATATAGAGCAAGCGATCACGCTGCAACCGATTGAAGCGCCATTGATAGAGCCCGAATAAAAACAGCAGACCAGCAAAAAGCCCCAATAATCTTGGAATGGCATAATCCCTGAGTGCAAAACCTGGATAGAACATCGGCAGCAGTAGCAAGAGTGCCCCTATCCATAAGCCCGCTTGTAATGGAGAAAAGAGCAGACGCTGGCGTAACGTCACTTGCCACAATCCTAATCCAATAGCCAGCGAGGCAAACACCCATCCCCATGCGTTAAAGGGCAGATATAGCCCTGCTCCTCCCGGGTTGTGCATAAAAAAATGCACTCCAAGTAACCAGTATAATGAAGATAAAATCCAATACAAGCTGCTCATATATTATTTCCGTATACTCAACGAGCCCCAAACCCTGTCAGCATTGTTTTAATAGTTTTGATTACTATTAATAGATCAAGCCAAAGCGAAAAGTTTCTAATATAATAAAAATCATATTCTAATTTTATACGAGTACTATCTGTATCAGCTGAGTAGCCATGCATCACCTGAGCCCATCCACTTATACCAGGACGAACCATATGACGATACATATAGAATGGTAATTCAAACTCAAACCTCTCCACAAAAAAACGCTGTTCAGGCCGTGGACCAATCAAGCTCATATCCCCTTTAAGAACATTAAAGAATTGCGGGAGCTCATCAATTCTATATTTACGAATAAAATTACCAACACGAGTAATCCGTTTGTCAACCTCCTGAGCAAAATATGCATTGTCTGATGATGAACTGTCATGCATACTACGAAATTTATATATTACAAAATCTTTATTACCCAGCCCAACTCTCTTTTGCTTAAAGAAAACAGGGCCTGGGCTTTCCAGCTTTATTAATATTGCTGTTATAAGTAACACCGGCATAAAAAAGGGGAGTGCAATTATAACAACCAAAAGATCAGCTAGTCTTTTTAAAAAGAAATAAAACAACGAGGGAATAGCGGAACCCAAGTCATTTTCATATAATTGCTCAACGCTCACTCGGCCTGTTAATGATGCATATATAGTTTTGCTGTGATAGATTGGTATCCCTAACAAAACGAAATCAGTTAATAACCTTTGCCATTCACTCGTCAATTCAGATGAGTGAAGGTCAGCAACTACGGCATTACCACAAAACAGAGAAAAATCTGGTTTGTGAAGAATATTCCATTCAACAGCAGTCAAGGCACACAGTTTCTGATAATTACCAACCGGGATGATGGAATACTTAACCTTGCCAGATCGTGCCCCTAAGTAATAAATAAGCCAGCAAGATACTAAAACCAATATATACGAGCTTATAATTACTGGCCTACTATACTCAAGACGAAACAGCAGCAACACACCGAATAATATTCCATACACAGCGGTTACTGTTGGAATCATATAAGATAAAGCATTAACTCCAGGATAGCAAAGCACTCGACTCAGGAAAAAACCAGCAGTAATACATGTTATAAAGATTCCTAAAAGTGAATTTATTTTTACATCATCAAGGAAATTCCAAAAGTCCTCGCCCCAAAACAAAAATGCAGGTAATAATGTTGACACCAAGGATGTAAAAAAGAACATTATTGTATAATTAAACCGTACAAGGTCATACCAACGACCACCATATGGATAATAGCTATTATTTATCATGAAATACTCATTTAGTTATCAACCACAGGGGTGAGCGCCATCGATATGCTGAGCCAATATGTCAAAATATATGCCAATGATTTTTTTCTCATCGAATCTGGCACTAACTAATTGCCTCCCAGCATTACCCATCAAGGTTCTTTGAGCTGTAGTCATTCGTATGAATGTCATCATCGCATCAGCCAATGATGAAACATTTCTAGCTTGACAGAGTAACCCGGTTTTCTCATGTAGCAGTACATCTCTACATCCAGGAACATCGGTAACAATAATTGGCTTTGCCATTGCAGCAGCTTCGATCATAGTTCTTGGCAATCCTTCGCGATAAGAAGGTAACACAATACAATCACTTTCCATTATGATAGGCCTAACATCATGTGTAGTACCGAGATATTCCAGCACACCGTCATTGATCCATTCATGCAACTGTGCATATCCGATCGCTCGTGGGTTATCAGCCTGAACATCGCCTAGCAATTTAAACTTTATGTTTGGATGACGAATATGAATCTGCTTTGCGGCTGCTGCATATTCTCCAATCCCCTTATCCCATAACAACCGCGCAATGAGCAAAAAACTAACCGAGTCATCTTCAGCAAATTTTTCTGAAGGATAAAAAAAACTCAAATCAACGCCCTCGCCAGGCAGTAACAGAGTCTTTCTTTCATCTACCAACTGTCTTGATACAAATTCAAGGCGATCATCTTCATTTAAGAAAATGACTAGCTTAGGATATTTAAAAGCGAATTTATAAAGCAACCTTACTACTTTGGGCACCCAACCATCATTCATAAAGGCATATCCTAACCCAGTGGTTATAGCCAAGGCAGGTGTGCGACAAAGATGTGCAGCAAAAGAACCATATATATTTGGTTTTACCGTATAATGGATAATTAAATCCGCATTAATTTTTCTATATATTCTTACGAAATCAAATATTAATTTTAGTTCAACAATTGGGTTGACTCCTTTAGGGGATAGTGCCAACGGTATAAATGAACACCCCAAATCACAGAGCGAAAAAACTGTATTATCAGGTGGAGCAACAATGGTTATGCGATATCCATGTTGTATAAGTGCAGATAATAATCCGCGGCGAAAATTCCACATTGACCACGCTGTATTGCTCACCATACAAAGATGTTTGCTCATGTGTAGTCCTGGTACAAATTTAACCAACGCAGACAGATAGTCTCTATTGAATAATGGCTAATAACCCGAATCCGAGCCTCCCTAGTCATCACCTCTCTCTCAAGCGGCGAAAGCATCATAGCCTGCTCAATCGCGGTAAATAGCTGCTGACTATTTTTAGAGGGGACAAGCAATCCAGCAGAGCCAACCACTTCCCTCACTCCACCACAATCGGTAGCAACCACTACCCGCTCAGTAGCCATAGCCTCAGCCACAACTAAACCAAACCCCTCCCAAGCTGATGACAACACAAATATATCTGCTGCACTCATCCAATCTTCAACATCATAGCGCAGCCCCAAGAAATGAACTCGCTCGCTAATCCCTTGTGCGCTAGCGATTGTGGTTAAGTATTCTTTTTCCTCACCCTCACCTATGATGACCAACTTAACATTATTGGATCTCGAAGATAACATCGCAAATGCAACAAGCAAATTTGTATAGTCCTTGGCAGCGGTCAGTCTGCCTACTGAAATTAACAATATGTTATTGTCATCAATCCCAAGCTGAGAGCGTAATTTATTTCTGACTGTGGCGTTAAAATAAAAACGCTCCGTATCAATACCATTATACATGACTTTCATTCGCCCGGCAGATACCGCACCTTGTTTAATAAAAGCCTCAACTGCTTCTTGGCTTACGTTTGTGTTAAGATCACATAACCTTTCGGTAAGCCGGTATGCCAATATCCGCCACCCTCTTCCCTCATTAACACTATGTGCAGAGCAGATAAGCTTCGGAAATGATACAAACAATCGTAATAACCGAGCAAAAATATTTGCATGCACCATATGGCTATGCACCACATCCGGTTTATATTGATTAAGTAACCTGATCGCCTGCCAGTATGCTTTGAAAACACTAAATGGAGTTTTCCTCATCTGCAGTGAAACGATGTTTGCTGCAGTCGAATGTGGGCGATTGCTAATTTCACCGGTCATCGAGATAATTAATATATGGTGGCCCAACCTAATAAATTGATCTGCCAAATCGCACACTTGTCGTTCAGCGCCCCCCATACCAAGGCCTGTGATTACCATCGCAATTTTCATGCTATTTCTTCAACCAACAGTAAAGAATGCACTGGAGACTTCTGACACATGCTTTGACCTTGCCGAACAATCGAGTATCTCGGATCACCTGGTCTCGATAAAACAAACCAAAACCACATGGATTACTTCTTAGATTTTTTTTAAAATTTGAGGTGTAGCCATCAGGAAGATATTCACACAAGTATATTACTTGGTCTACATAAAAAACTATCTTACCTATATCGGCAATTTTATTCCATATATATAACTCTGGTACAAACTTTTCGCCCGGGAACTGAGGAAAAGGAAACTCACGCATAACATTAGTGCGAAAAACATAAGCCAGGTCACCTTGTAATATATGCCCTGCCATGATGGGCTGCATTACCATTGACTTGCTCCATGCGGTGTCGGAGATACCAATTATATGACCAGATAATGTTGCTTTTCTAAAACACATCCCAACAAATTCCGAGCCAATATGATTCATAACATCATATAGCTTGGCAACAGCATCACCAGTTAATAAGTCATCACTATCCACAATGATAATCCAATCACCGGTCGCATGAACCACACCTTCATTTATAGCGCGATGCTTCCCTCCATTTTCTTTATAAAAATAATTGATTGGAAAGTCAGATTTAACTCTATAATCAAAAATAAGCTCGGCGGTACCATCAGTGCTACCGTCATCGATTACAAGCCATTCAAAGTCCCGCCTTGTCTGCTGACACAAACTGTCATACAACCTTGGTAAAACATATGCTCTGTTATAAGTTGGCGTCATTATTGTTATCATTGCACGACCTTACACACGCAACCTTTATATTGATGAATGAAGTATATCGACATCGTCGCAGCCATCATCAAAAAAGCATTAGTTATGTAAACGATGTAAATGTCACCGGAACGAAATACTTTTAGCAACAACCAATAGTTGAACACGCTTATAATTAAGAGAAAGAACCACTTGCACATTATCAAAAAATATTTTTTGTCACGGTATAACCGTTGCATTAAAACGCTATCCACAGCGAAAAAAGAAAGCGCAGGCAACATCATAATGGCTAATTCTGCTGCTAACTCATAATCTTTTCCAAAGATAAAATAGACAATTTCATGTAGCCATAACCAACCCATTAATTGCAAGATACATGCAACTAATAACAGCCCTAAACAGACCGTATGTATTTTTTTTACTCTGCGCCCATATAACATCATTGGGGCTATAGACTGCACAACTATACCAAGTACAAGTACGCCCTGCTCTAGCATTTGACTAGCTACACCATACATGGCTAGTTGTTCATACCCTAAGTAATGCTCGATGAAAAAGCGATCAATTCTCATATAAATCAGCATCAGCATTAATGGGACCCAGAGCGCCCCACCTCGACTTAACATTACCACTGCCACTTTTTTATGCCAGTCCCAGATGCCACCTCTAAAATAAATAACACAACACAGTGACATAGCTAAAAACATTGCTTCTATTGCCCTGCTTGAATAGATGATGAAATAAGATGAAAGTAAAAGAGCGAGGCTTACCAAAAGCACCCTTAATAATAAAATTGCAAGACGAATCGCTACAACAATACCTATATTTGTGGTGGCTTGATAGTAGTTGGCTATTACTGAAAATGGTTCATTAAAAATGAGCGCCAGTGCCAATAGCATCAGCATTAATCTTACATCTTGATCTGCGACAATAAAATTTGCGTAGACTAATGTGACAAGCAAAGCAACCAAAGCGAAAAGTAGACGAAAAACAAATACTGAAGATAGTATCTTCCAACGCAAATGAGGATGCCGAACTAATGCCGGAACAACAACTTCCGAGCCGGCAATCAATGTAACTGATGACAATAAAATGACGGCATTGAGCGAATATAGCCATTTCCCATATAATGACACACCGAGTAGATGACTAATTACCCCCTCGCAAAAAAAAACCAACCCAATGGTCACCATTTTTTCAAATAATAGAATACTAACATTAGTAATAATTGCGGCATATTCTCGATAAAATGCCACAACCAAGCCTAATCGCATCCAAGTTGCCTCATTATAGAAACAGGTAACTCAATTTCTAGCCAGCAAAAAATTAACATTGTGTACTGGTAGCTTCACGATGTTCTCCGTTATTGTATGCTGCTGCTTCGCTAGCCACACCAGATCACAGATACCATCCGTCGGTTCGAATGCAGCAGGAGCATGCATCAGGATCTCGCGCACTTGCTGTTGATCAAAACGGTGACAAGCATCATCCAGCGAGGCCAGCAAGGGGCGCAGTCGGGACCAGGGCAGCCAGCTCTCTTGTGCCACCATGATCCTGGGGTGTTCGGTTCCTCTGGCATCATCACCAATCAGTAACTCTTCGTAGAGCTTTTCGCCCGGCCGCAACCCCGTCACCTCTATGGCGATATCACCATCGGGACGCTGCTCATCACGCAGTGTCAGACCGCTGAGGCGTATCATGCGTTTGGCCAGTTCCATGATCCGTACCGGTTGACCCATATCGAGCACAAAGACATCGCCCCCCTCCCCCATGGCACCTGCCTGGATCACCAGCTGGGCAGCCTCAGGTATCGTCATGAAGTAACGGATGATATCGGGGTGAGTCAGGGTGATGGGCCCCCCCTTATCTATCTGCTGTCTGAATAACGGCACCACTGAGCCGGAAGATCCGAGAACATTGCCAAAACGCACCATACAAAAACGGGTGCTGTGCTTCTCGCGGGTCAAGGCTTGCAAGATCAACTCGGCCAGACGCTTGCTGGCCCCCATGGTGTTGGTTGGCCGCACGGCTTTATCGGTAGAAATAAGCACGAATGTTTCCACCCCTGCCTCAATGGCCGCCTGTGCCGCATAAAGAGTGCCGAATACGTTGTTACGTACCCCTTCAATGATGTTGAACTCAACCAGCGGGACATGTTTGTAAGCAGCCGTATGGTAGACAGTCTGGATCCTGAAGCTCTGCATCACCGTCTTGAGACGATGCTGGCGCTGCACTGACCCCAATAACGGCACCAGATCCGTTTCGATTTCTTCACGCTGACACTGCTCCCGCAGGTTCTTGTGCAGGACATAGAGGGCGTATTCGGATAGTTCGAACAGTACCAGAGTGGATGGCCGGCACCGCAAGATCTGGCGACAGAGCTCAGAACCAATGGAGCCACCGGCACCGGTTACCATGACCGCTTTGCCTGTGATATTGGCTTCCATTAATTTTGTCACCGGCTCTACCGGATCTCTGCCCAACAGATCGTCGATGGAAACCTCATTGAGCTGATCGATGCGAGCCGAGCCATTGACCAGATCGGCCATTCCCGGGATAGAGAGTACTTCGCAAGAGAGGGGCTCAAGTGCATTGATCACCTCCTGACGACGCGCTCTGGTGCTGCTCGGCATAGCCAGCAAGATCTTCTGTACCCCATGGTGGTCAATCAGGGCTGGCAACTGAGCACTGTGATAAACGGTACAGCCCTGGATCACGCATCCCTGTTTGGCGGGATCGTCATCAATAAAGGCGACGGGATAAAACTCATTACCTTGCAACAAGGCCATTTGAAGCTGTCGACCCGAAGAACCCGCGCCATAGATCAACACCTGGGTACGAGCCAGACGGGTGGTATTGAGCAGCGCCCGGAAAAACAGCCGCACACCACCGACCAGCAGCACCAAAAAGGAGAGATAGATAACAGATACCGTTCTGGGCAGAAAGATATCAAAGTAAAATGCAGAGAGAACAAAGAAACAGGTTGAAAGAAATGCGCCTAGCGAGATTGTCCATAAGACCCGAAAGCTGACATATCGGAGTACTGCGCGATAGAGCCCCAGCCGTACAAACAAACTGATGCTGACAACGATAATTGCGCCAAGGAGTGCCCAGTGATGAGGGCTATCGATGGGCCAGTTATGTTCAAGCCGGATCCAGTACGCTCCCCAATAGGTCATGGTGATCAAGAGCATATCAACGGCGACAGAGATGACACGCTTGCTGGCTCGTGATAGGGAGCCCAGGCAACTCAGTAGCCAGCCCCCTCCGGGTAAAAGCTCATTTCTCATTCTGGTACTCCTGCATTCAGGTGATACGCAAGAAAGGCTAACGGCAAGTAGGCAATGACCAGACCGATCACACCATCGAGCTGGCCCAATACAATCATGACAGCGATCGGCGCAAGCCAGAGGCTATTTAAAACAAGCACAGCCAAGGTCACGTTTCGATGACTTTGCCAACGTCTCGCCAGATATTGATAGCCATGAGTACGATGCGCCTCGCTCAGACGACATTTCAGACGATAGCGATTCAGTAACGTCCAGGTCGCATCAACCACAAAGACTCCGAGCATGACGAGCCATGCCCACAGGAATTGAGGCGCAGAAGCGGCATCCAGCAGCATCAGGGAAGCCAGCATCAAGCCAAGAAAACCGCTGCCACCATCCCCCATAAAGATCCTGGCGGGCGGAAAATTCCAGCACAAGAAGCCAGCCGCCGAAATCCCCAGTAGCAGGATCAAACTGGCAGACGACCACTCCCCCCCAACCAGATAGTGAAATAACGTCATGAACAGACAGACGACAACGGCTTCACCTGCCGCCAAGCCATCGATGCCATCCATAAAGTTGTAGAGATTGATAAACCAGATCACCCCCAGCCAGACCAGCAGGTAACCAAACCAGGCCAGATCGAGCTGCCAACCAAAGAAGGTCAGCGCTGGCAAACCATTAACCGCAGAAACCACCAAAGCGGCCGCCATGCTCTGCACAATCAGGCGGGTTCGAGGCTTGAGAGAGATGTGGTCATCGATAAAACCAACCAATGCAATGCCCAGCGCCGCAGCCCATATCAATGCAAAGCTGCTCTGGGATATGCCGGCGGGCAGTGGGATCAGGGTAACAAACAACGGGGCTGCCAGCAGAAAGGTCGCCACGATAGCCATGCCACCGCCTCTCGGGGTAGGCACCTGATGCGAACTGCGATGATTGGGTTGGTCAAGCAAGCGGGTCTGGGCGTAGCGCCTGAGCAGGCCGGTCATGGTAATTGAAAGAAAAAGACAAAATATCGACAACAAAACAAATGCCAGCATCAAGACGACTCACTATGGATTGACGCCATCAGAGATAAGGTCTGAGAGAGCGAATAGGGTGCCGACCATTGTAATCGGCTCTGAGCCTTGCGGGTATTCATTTCCAGAGAGCCATAAATCCGTTGTAGCTTGGCATCAATCCCCAAACAGCGTCCAAGCCCTCTTATTACTCCTGGTGGGAGATAAAAGAGCCGACAGCTAACGCCTTCTGCTTCTGCAATCGCCGCCAACAACTGAGACGTCGACACTGCGACAGGATCTGCGACTAAAAAGACCTGATTCACTGCAGCCGGGTGCGCCATCGCATGGGCAATAAAGTCACACAGATTAGGTAACGCCAACAGGCTACGCGCATTGGTCAAACGGGCAAAGGGTAGCGGGACCCCTTTGCGCACCCACGTCATCATGCTGGCAAAGTTAGCCTTCACCCCTTCCCCGTAAATAAGAGGAGGACGGATGATGGTTACAGCCATACCACACTCTTTCGCGAGTGCCATCAGCCCCTGTTCCGCCTCATACTTCGAGCGTCCATAGGGATCTTCTGGCGGACTTTGCACATTCTCATCAAATGGCTTGCCTGGCTCGGTCTGCTCGCCATTCACTTTGATCGAGCTGATAAAGATGAAGCGCTTCACCCCAGCCTCAGCCGCTTGTCGAGCAAGCGTTAGGGTGCCCTCTGTATTCACCGCTCGAAATGCTGCCAGGGGATCTGTCGCGGTATCCGACATCACGTGCACCCTGGCAGCACAGTGAACAACCACATCCACCTGTTGCAATTGGGCTGTCCAGTTGGCATCCGCAGTCAGAGAGGGAGCATGAAGATGGTAAGAAGCCAGCGGGTGACTTCGCACCGCTCCTTTAACATTCGCCCCCAGAGCCAGCAAGTGTTCACAGACCGCCTTGCCTACAAATCCGTTGGCACCTGTGACAAGAATTCTAGGTATGGACATACAGTTTGAGATAGGCATTTCAAGATGAATAATAATTTGAGATAACCTTTTCATATAACGTCATATATTTATCAATCATGACGTCGGCAGTAAAGTTATGTTCAAATCTAGCCTTTGCATTTTTCCCCATACGCTCAGCTTCATCTTGATCATCCCATAACTTTTTCATTGCAGATGAGAGAGCCTCACTATTTGCTGGCTCAACTGCCAAGCCGGTTTCACCATGCAGATTTATATATGTAGTGCCTGTACCAATTTCGCAAGTAATCATTGGCTTACCATACATTGATGCCTCTAACAAAGTCATACCAAACGCTTCAGAACGCAGATGAGATGGAAATACCACAGCGTAACATAACTCCAGTAAAATATTTTTTTCAGCGTCACTTACTGGACCAACAAACAACGTATTTTTTAATCCTAACTTATCCGCCTGAGACTTCAACTCCTTTTCACATGGGCCTTCACCAATTATTATCAAAGGATAATCAAGTCCACGCATAGCATCAAGGACAAATGACAACCCCTTATAATATCGTAAAAATCCGATAAAAAGAAAAAAACGCCCTTTTATTTTATCATTCCATTTATTCGATAACGATAGTTCTGCATAACTTGGAGATACCTTTTCCAGACCGAATGGTATCACCTCAACATCCTTTTTTAGGCTAGAGAGAACAGGGCTGGTCTTGACATAATTGGGTGAAGAAGCGACCACAGCATCAACTTTATTTAGAAAAGACATCATCAATGGCTTATAAAGTTGTAGCAGGTATTTTTGTTTGACAATGTCAGAATGGTAACTGACCACCGTCGGCTTTTTAGGATTAACCCAAAAATGAACGAGATCCATATAGGGCCACGGAAAATGATAATGAATAATATCAGCTTTCTCAGCCAGTCGCCTGAATTCGACAATCGCAGACCATGAAAAACCAGTCGAAGCTATATAAAAATCTTCTTTTGCAGCATGCACACTATGATTAGCGATGTTAAAATTTCGACCAGCATTATCAGCACTTAAACATAATACATCAACCTCATGCCCTTTTTTTACTGCACCTTCCGCAAGCTGATATATGACTTGTTGCACACCACCGTAAGCATCTGGATAATATGTTTTAAAAAAATGAAGAATTTTCATTATCTTCCAAGCCCTTATCTAAAAAATAGTTCTTTGTGTATTGATGAACATCTGGTGATGCAAGAAGGTCTACTATATCAAACCATTTATACTTTGAATGCTGAGCAACAGAGAATGAATTTATATCATGGTCTAGTTCTATTGAATACGCTAAAACAACATAGTGAGTTGGAGTCATAACGTCATAAAAAGAATCTTTATAAAAATGCTCGTAGACTCCAATAAATTTAGCTTTCGAACTCTGTAACGTCACACCAAGCTCATTCTCAGCAACTCTTTTAAAGGCATCTAATATAGCTTCTCCCTTTTTTATCCTGCCCCCCAAAACAAACCAATGATCGGCTGCAGGTCTATTTCTTCTGAGACCGAGAAGATATCGCCCTGAACTATCTGAAATCACCAGATCAATCGAGATTAAGGGGGTGCTTTTTATTGTTTTTAAAAAATCATCATCCGTAAGATGCATATCTCGCCCCAAGATGTTATTTATATTTCTTTGCTGGCACACCCACATAAATTCCGGGCTGATCTATAGTGTTTACAACACACGCACCGGCACCAACAGTAATCTCGTCGCGAACAGTAATATTGTTGATTATAGTCGCGCCAGCACCTATAAAACATAACTTCCCAATATTAACTGAACCTGCCACTGTACTGTTGACCGATACATGCGTAAATTCATCAACACAGACGTCATGTTCAATTATTGCACCTGAATTGATAATGCATCCCTCACCAATTTTAACTGAAGGACCAATGTGCCCATGATGACCGACGAATGTTCCTTTACCTATGATAGAGTTAATACCAATCGTGGCTGTGGCAGAAATCAAGGTGGCAACTTGCCACCCCATTTTCCCCAATATCTCTAACTGTAACTTTCTTTTATGATTATCACCTACTGCAGAAAAAAAAATCCACTCATCGGGAGAGATTACATCCCATGAAGGAAAGACTGGATAACCCAAAATACTCTCGCCAGGTTTTGCATTATCATCAATAAAGCATAACGTTGAAAATCCTAACGATAATGCTATATCAGCCACACTTCTTGCATGTCCACCACATCCTAAAATGGCCAACTTCTTTGAATCTACCACATTATTTCTCCAAGCAACTAATACGCTCAAGTATATCGATATGCTCATTTACAACATCAGACCATGTACGCATTGATAACTGATCGTATATCTGCAACTGTTTTCGTAGTAAGATGTCCTTATAGTGGAGTGCCCATTCTATTCTCTTAGCCATATCTCTCCAATCATATGGATCAAAAAATGTCATTTCCTGTAACTCAGGGTCAGTAAGAATTTCTTCAGTTACAGGAATACGAGCCATAACAACTGGTGTATTAACAGATAACGCCTCAGTAAATGTAAATGGACACCCACCTTCACTTAGACTTGGATTAACTGCCAAACTTGCCAATTTATAACAAGCTGCGAGCTCTTGCATTGTTAGTCCATGCAAAAATAAAATTTCGTGTTGCAGATTGTGACTAATAACAAATTCTTTTACTTCAGGCATAACACTAACACTGCCGGTAACGATCAGTTTGTGCTGAACGAATTTTTTTCGTAAAAGATACTCATACGCTTTGAATAAACTTATTATGTTTTTATTTGGCCTGATCTGGCTAGCATAAAAAACAAACTCTACATCTTTATTTTTAAATATTGAAACATAATTCTGCTCATTCGATTTGCGAATAGCGGACATGAGTAACGACTTGGCATAATGGGTAGTTGCCTCTTCATTATCTGGTAGACCAGTAATATTAATGAAGCTATCAACTTTATTAGCGGCGTGATGTACTACAGACACCTTGTCCATTGATACTTGATAGCCATCAATAAGTGTATTCCATTTTACCACTTCACTATAAGTTACAAAGTGATCCCCTGTTCTGATAGCCTCTTCTAACAATTTAAACGTCGATAGAGTTCTATCACCACCAATTTGAGAAAAGGCCACGGGAAACTCTCGTAAAACAACATCAGGTACACACATTAATCGAGGGGCATCGATCTTGTTAAACTCAGGCCAATAGGCTGTTGGACAATACCATGCAGATATATCATGCATACTATCGATTAATGCGCTTATACGCTTCCCTTCCACCAACTCCATGTTACGGTAGAGACGCAATACAAATCCATCATCTTTAGGCGAGTAAATCATTTTCATGAAACGGCCTATGTACTTGGAAAACCTGCCCAGCACAATTAATTTCAATCTACGAATAAAAAAGAACGCCAATAAAAAAGGAAACGAAAAAATAAAAAATAATGGGAAAATGATTAAAGCCAGCAGAAATAACAAACACCCTTCAATGCCTAAAAGGATCAGATCCAATTTTGTGTATGCATTTAACAAACGCTTTTCCACATAATGGAAAATATTTTCCTTCAAGCTAGCAACCAACTCCAGTAAAAACGATTTGAGTGTTTTTCTTTTTTGTCTTTTCGTTTTACGGTTAATGTACCAATGGTAAAGATCCAGTAAAAGTGGTCTTTTATCTGGCGAGCGAATCGAAAAACTGTCATGTGGTACATTCTCACTATCAAAAAGGTCATATAGATCTTTCGTAGACCAACTAGGACAAACCAAGGTAAACTTTACATCATCACGTGCTGCAGCACCTTTAAGAAAGGCAGCCAAGTAACGACCAAGTCCCTCCTTTCGTAAATCAACAGATGGGGCATAGCAAAGATAAATTCCAAATTTTCTCACAGACATTCGCGTATTACCCCCCAATAATGCTTAGCCAGATTTTGCACTCGTTGTTCTTTCAGTATATCTTTACTAGGCAAATTTTTTCGAAGATGCAAAGCTTGCTCTTCTATATATTTTAGCTGCCAAGCCATTTGCTCCGGCGAGTTTGCATCAGACCATGTTAAATTAAGTGAAAACTGTCTATCTATTTCACGCATTGCCGGATAATCAGAGGAGAGTGCAGGTATATTCAGATAGGCAGCCTCAATAACCGAAAGAGTACCATTATCAATGCGCGCAGGATGCCATATAAATGCTGCTTTTTTTAGTGCTTTTTTATATTCTAAATCGGATAACTCACCACATAATTTTATCTTACGTTTCAACGACTTACTATTATCAACAGTTCTCACAAACTCGCTCAAATATGAAAGTTTACTTTCCATTATACTCTGAGTATTAACTCCAGTAATAAAGCATGTAAGAGAACCGGCTAGCTGATTATAATAAATTTCTAATGCTTTGACAGCATTGAGATGATTCTTATGTGGACTGAGATTAGTTGTCCAAATGAAATAATCGCCAACATCTTTTTGCTGCTCATCTGAAAACGAAAAGTCAGGTGCCAACATAGGTAACCTAGCAATTCTGTCAGACTCAATACCAGCATATTGTTGCGCATCTCGGCAAGTAAACTCAGTAGTAACCAAGACTCGCTCAGCTTGTGTTGCTGCTTTCAAGTAGGGATGATCAGCACCTCCTTGCAAAATTGAAACATATCGCTGCAAATAATCGTATACCATCAATACTATCGGTCTTACTGGAAGCAGCGTTTTGTCCAGCCTGTCGGAAACGAAAACCCAAATATCACAATCATAGAAATTACTGATGCTGTCATTGGGCACCATATATGATTCATCTACGGCACACCAGCCATCATGACCAGCATACTGCATAGCACGTGTAGCATCATCTTTAGAAAGATGTTGCCAATAGAAGCTTCTCCTTTGAATTTTTGGATTTAAATCCCGCAATTCATTAGCATGCTCTAATTCATCAATTGTTGGATGCGCAAAAACGACCTCACATTCTTCATTAGCCTGTTGACTACCAAGTAATATGGCATCAGCTAAAAGCTTAGCGCCTCGCAGACTCCCCCCTCGATACTCAATCGGAACAATTACACCAATTCGCTTTTTTCTAGTGATATATGTAGGGCGAGCTTTCTGCTGAAGGCGATGCTCTTTTAATCCATCAACGACAAGGCTAAAGTTTCTTTTCCATATTGAAGCACAATACTCTGGCATCATTTGCTCAAGAAGCACATGCTGTGTTTTTCTAATATCATTGATTAACTGTTCATCGCCATTTAAAATTTTTCTAATCTTAGCCTTAGCCTCTGCAATTGTTTCACATCTGCCAGGTAAATCCCCGCCACCCATCAAATCCAGCATTCCCCCAGCCATATATATTAATGGCATACCAGCTTGTATAGCTTCAAAGGGATGATAATGTATATGATTTAGTTCAGTGGAATGATAAAACATAACGCTGCATTGTTGCATGTTATCAGAGTGCTCTTCTTTAGATACAAAGCCGAGTACTTTCTTATCATTAACAGCTATTGGCTGCGCACCACCAATGATATAATCAAACTCTTTAAAATCACGAACAAAGGATTCATAAATACTTTTAAAGTATGGAGATGTTCCTATTCTAGGACAGACAAATAGTATCGTCTTTCTTTTTCCAGTCCAATTATCAGGTTGATATTTACCTTTTAAACCAACAGGCAAATAGCATGAGCGCTTTGCTAAATATGGCATTTCTACATCGGAAATATGCTCATAGCCACAACCAAACCAGAATCTTTTCCCCATCGATTTAATCGTTGATACTACATTATCTCCACACTCACTTCTTAGTAAAGAAGAATAATTGTATCCCTTAGATAATCCAAATACACGAAGAATGACGGCACCATTAAAATTTTTAATGGTTGACTTAATTTGCTTTGGGAAGAAGCCAATTATCGCATAATCAAAATATTTATTGACAATATCCCAAGCGTTTTTACTGGGCGACTCATACCAATTTTGTTCATTTAAAATATCAAGTTCATGCCTAGGGATAGTCAATTTATCGTCAAAATCGAATGTAATACTTGCCGATAAATTTCCCTCATCATATGGAAACTTTTTTGGAAGATATATTTCTTCAATACCAAACTCTATTAGCTGAGGTATTTCAAAGTTTCTTAATGTTGAATGGTTAAGCAGCCACAACACTCGATTTTTCATGCTAAATCCAGATTATTGACTCGTTTATAGGCAATGATCGCATCATCAATGGGGCCATCAAAAATGTATTCACCATGATGAAATACAATCCCTCTTGAACAAATATTTTTCAATGCGCTGAAATCATGTGATGCTAAAACTAGTATTTCAGCATTCTCAATCAAACTCATTATTCTGCTTTTAGCCTTTGCCATAAACTGAGCATCACCAGCACCAATCACTTCATCTAGGAGCAAAATATCGCCACCAACTGCTGTGGATATAGCAAATGCTAGTCTTACCTGCATGCCTGCAGAGTAAGTTTTAATTGGATAATCAATAAACTCACCCAAACCAGCAAACTCAACGATCTCATTTTCTTTCTCTTTCATAAAAGTCGGAGAGAGGCCAAGCAGAAGACCACGATAGAGAATATTCTCTCGGCCTGTTGCATCAGGTTCAAAACCTAGACTCAAATCAAAAAGAGAACGAACTTGCCCTTCAACAATTAATTTACCACTAGATATAGGATAGAGACCTGCCACCGTTTTAAGAAATGTACTTTTTCCTGCACCATTATGCCCTAAGAGCCCGACCCTCTCTCCATTATTTATTTCTAGCGTAATATTTTTTAATGCATGAATATCAGAGACAGAACGCTCTGCTTTTCCTTTTTTAAAAGCAGCAGAGAAAAGAGACTTTAGTGACCGCTCTTTGTAAGCTACTGATGCATAATGAAGGTTAACATTCTCAAGTTTAATTTTATTCTTTTTCATAGGTAGAAGATCACTTTTTTCTCTGCATTTCGGCCAATCAGCCACGCAAGCAAAAATAGGAAAGCAGCAGTTATCAGACTAAATGTATAGTTCTCTAGACTCGGCCACTCACCTTTTAGTAGTGGTGCTCTTATAATTTGTAATACATGATACACAGGATTGTAATCGACTAGCCAATCCAATCCGCCAGAACGGAACATACGTTCTTCGAAATATACCGGAGAGATAAACCATATCGCTTGCATGACTAATCCCATCGCATGTGGTACATCTCTAAATCTAACCCCGATATAGGCTAGTAATGTTGATAATGGCCATGCAATAAGTGCCAATATTGGGAAAACAGTTAAGGTGGCTAGCCAGGTTATATTTATATTTTGTGGCAATACAACTATTGACCAAGCAAATAGAGCCAAACTGGCAAGTGCAAGTACTATAATGCTGCTCAAGACAGTTCGTAATGTATATATTGCTAATGGATGCTTGCATTGTTTAATGTAGGCATCTGCTTGCACAAACGCAAGTGAACCACCAATGGTATTGGCTACTACAAAATCCCAGACTATAATTCCTGACAAAATATAGGGTGCATACGTCACTATGTCCGTATTAAACATTTTACTAAAAACTATAGATATTAATAATGTCATACCTAAAGGTTGAATAAATGACCATAATACACCGAAAAAAGACCGCCGCCAACGAGAGCGTAGATCCGATAAAGCGAGATGCTGCCAAAAATATCTAGCATCCCAAATACCCCTAACATAATAAAGACTCATAGAACTCCCACCAACTTAAAATAACCCTTCACCAACGAAAGATGAAGGGTTATTTATTTAACATTACTTATTTAAATAAAAATCAGAAATTACGCTGCAGATATAATCAACATCTTTTTCCAATAATTCAGGGTAGCTTGGTAAATTCATTCCTCTTGAGCTGATATTTTCAGCAACAGGAAATTTATGTTCCGTAAATACATGCGGCATCGTATTAGCTAAAGGAAACAATGGCCTTGTCTCAACATCATGACTCTTTAGAACAGTTCTGAGCAAGTCTCTATCTTGTGCATTCTCGACTAGGATCGAGCACATCCAAAATGAATGCCTGGTATTCTCAATCTCTTTGTGGAATGTTATCGGCAAATGGTTTAATCGACGCTGATACCAACTGGCAATCTCTCTTTTTTTTGCAATTATCTCGTCTGCTTGCTCTAATTGTGCCAGGCCAATCGCAGCACATATATTTGTCATGCGATAATTAAATGCCAACGCATCATGCCAATACTCTTTAACCTTCGAAACACCTTGGCTCTTCAAGTGGCATGCCAAGTCATGGACATTTTTATCCTTTGAAACAACCATGCCACCTTCGCCGGTAGTTATTGTCTTATTTCCAAAGAAACTGAATGTTGCCACATCACCAAATGTACCAACATGCTTATTCTTATAAAGAGTACCGAACGCCTCCGCACAGTCTTCTATCAAAAACAAGTTATGTTTCTTACAAACATCGACTAACGCATCCATATCACATGGTAAACCATAAAGATGCACAGCCATGACAGCCTTGGTCTTTGTTGTGATTTTTGCTATTACATCATTGACATCGATGTTCCATGTATCTGGTAGCGAGTCAACATAGACTGCTTTTGCACCGGTCTGAATGATTGTATTCACTGAGGCAATATATGTGAATGAAGGAACAATAACCTCATCACCAGGACCAATACCTAAAGCAGCCAACGCCAAATGAAGTGCTACAGTACCATTACTCACTGTTGTACAATTTTCTGCACCAATATACTTTGAAAATGCAGATTCAAATCTGTTAATAAACTCACCTTTTGAAGAGATCCATGTTGAATCAAGGCATTCATTAACATATTTTTTTTCATTACCAGATAATCTTGGTTGATATACTGGAATCATAGTCACTCCACACTGACATTAACATCAAAGCCATGAGATTTCAGCAAGGCATGCTGGCGAGCTTGCTGCAAATCATATGCAACCATCTCACTTACCATTTCTGCGAGTGTCGTTTCCGGCTCCCACCCCAGCTTATTTTTTGCATTAGATGGATCACCAAGAAGAGTCTCTACCTCGGCCGGTCTGAAATAACGTGGATCAACACATACGATAATATCACCAACCTTCAATGCCGGCGCCTTATCTCCATAAATCGCCGAAACGACAGCTTTTTCCTCGACGCCGCTTCCAACAAAGTTCAATTCAATACCTAACTCAGCAGCGGCCATTTTTATAAATTCACGGACACTATATTGCACTCCAGTTGCAATGACAAAGTCCTCTGGCTGCTCTTGTTGCAACATCATCCATTGCATCTTGACATAGTCTCTTGCATGTCCCCAATCACGCAATGAGTCCATGTTTCCCATATACAGGCACTTTTCGAGGCCTTGAGCAATATTTGACAAACCTCGAGTAATTTTTCTAGTAACAAATGTTTCTCCACGACGGGGTGACTCATGATTAAACAAAATACCATTACAAGCATACATACCATATGCCTCACGATAATTCACCGTAATCCAGTACGCATACATTTTTGCAACAGCATAAGGGCTGCGCGGATAAAAAGGTGTTGTCTCTCGCTGCGGAATTTCTTGCACGAGGCCGTATAGTTCGGATGTCGATGCCTGATAAAAACGAGTTTTTTTTGTCAGTCCCAAGAAACGAATAGCTTCCAATAAGCGTAAAGTACCTATCGCATCAACATCCGCAGTATATTCTGGGGAATCAAAACTAACAGCGACATGAGATTGAGCACCAAGATTATAAACTTCATCTGGTTGAACTTCGGCTATAATTCTCGTTAGATTTGATGAATCCGTTAAGTCACCATAATGTAGTTTAAAATCAACGTTCTCTTCATGAGGGTCTTTATAAATGTGGTCTACACGTTGTGTATTAAACTGAGATGCACGGCGCTTAATACCATGGACTTCATACCCCTTCTCTAATAGAAACTCAGCCAGATATGAACCATCCTGACCAGTCACCCCAGTAATTAACGCTACTTTCTTGGACATTTTCAGAACTCTCCTTATAAGTTGTTGATCATTTTATGTAATGAATTCAAACCAGACGTTAACTTGCTTATATCGTTTTTGCTTTCAACATTAAGCCTTAGTAATGGTTCTGTGTTTGAAATGCGAACATTAAATCGCCAATCATTCATTTCAATACTAAGACCATCTACATATTCTACCTTGACAGCAAGTGGCGCATAGACCTCTTCCAGCTTCTTTATTATCTCAAGAGCATTATCAACTCTATAATTTATCTCACCACTGCATGGATAGGCTTTAACACGTTCAGCAACTAAACTAGACAATGTGGATTTTTTTAGTGATAGCAAGTTAATTACTAGTAACCAAGGAATCATACCGCTATCACAGTAGCCAAAGTCACGGAAATAGTGATGGGCACTCATTTCACCACCATATATTGCATTCTCACTGCGCATCCGTTCTTTAATAAAGGCGTGACCAGTTTTGCTTTGTACTGGTGTACCACCAGACTTTTCAACGATATCAATAGTATTCCATGTCAAGCGTGGATCATGGATGATTTTCTCATGAGGATTATCTACTAAAAATGCCTCTGCTAATAATCCAACAATATAGTATCCTTCGATGAAATCACCATTTTCATCAAACAGAAAACAGCGATCAAAATCACCATCCCAAGCAATACCCATATCAGCATGATAGAACTTTACCGCTTCCGATGTAGCACTTCTATTTTCAGGAAGCAATGGGTTAGGAATACCATTGGGAAAGTTACCATCTTCCTCATGATGAATTTTTATAAACTCAACAGGAACATTGAGGGTATTGAAACGTCGCTCGATAACATCAAGCACATGCCCTGCTGCCCCGTTACCGGCATTCACAACTAGCTTGAGTGGACGTAATTGATGCGGCTTTATATACGTCAGCAAATGATCGACATAAGCATCTAGTATCGATTTTTTAATCAATGTTCCTTGCCGGGAGGATGCAATGAAGTCACCCTTTTCAGCCAATGCTCGAATATCATTCAAACCACTATCACCACTAATTGGACAAGCATCACGACCAACCAGTTTCATGCCATTGTAATCCATAGGATTATGACTGGCCGTCACTTCTATAGCACCATCAATGTCTAACGTAAATGCTGCAAAATAGGTTTCTTCAGTCCCCGTAGTCCCTAAGTCGATGACATCACAACCGGCATCAAGAATCCCTCTTGCAAGTGCTTGCTTTAGGCTTTCGCTCGTGAGTCTAACATCGCCTCCAACAGCAATTGTCGTTGCATTTAGATACTGTGCAGTTGCACGGCCAATACGGTATGCAATCTCAGTGTTCAGCTCATCACCCAGTTTTCCGCGAATATCGTAAGCTTTAAAACAAGTAAGATTCATGATGCCCCCTAAATTAAATTCCTTTTCAATAATCAATGATGTCATCTTCACCTAAATATTCACCCGTTTGCACCTCTAGCATAACTAAATCGATGAGACCTGGATTTTTTAATTGGTGACGATGCCCAGCAGGAATATATGTAGATTGGTTAGCAGTTAGCAAGGCAATTTGATCTTCATAGAAAACCTCTGCAACACCAGATAATACCACCCAGTGTTCATTTCTATGATGATGCATTTGCATCGTTAAGCTAGCCCCAGGTTTAACTTCAAGTCTTTTTATTTTAAAACGATCTCCCACCTCAAGTAACGTATAACGTCCCCATGGACAATAGACTGTACGATGTATTTTATATGCATCATTGTTTATCGTCTTAAGGTGATTATAAATTAATTTTACATCCTGACTACTTTCTTTGTGAGCGACCAATAGAGCATCAGCAGTATCAACAATTACTAGGTTTTCTACACCTACAGCACCAATAACCCGATCCTCGCTCGAAATATAACAATTTGAGGTAGCATGTAAAATTGCATGCCCCTGAACGGTGTTTCCATCGTCATCAGCTTGATGTAGTTCACTTATTGCAGCCCAAGACCCAATATCACTCCAGCCTATGTCACATGGAACTACTGAAACATTTCCTGATTTTTCCATCACGGCATAATCTATCGAGATGTCTGGAACATGGATAAATGTGTCAGGGTCCAGATCAATATGCTTGACCTTTTTACTTTGAACCGAATCGGACTTGTCAAGGCAAGCTTTTGTTGCTATCAATACTTCCGGACAATGCAAGTCCATCTCTGCAATCATTGTACTTGCTTTAAAGCAAAACATACCTGAATTCCAGAAGAAGCGACCGCTTTCAACGTACTCAATTGCCTTATCCAATGTTGGCTTTTCAACAAAGCGCAAAACCTCTGTACCAAGAGCTTCAATGTAACCATAACCTGTTTCAGGTATTGTGGGTTTAATACCAAATGTGACTAACCGTCCTGCTTTTGCTAATTCAATAGCGCAGGAAACAGCATCATCGAATGCAACTTGCTCTGTGATCAAGTGATCAGCAGCCAAGACCAACAAGACCGCATCATCGCCATATGTATCGCGAGCATAAATTGCTGCAGATGCTACTGCTGCTGCAGTGTTACGGCCATAAGGTTCAAGAATAAATGAAGTCTGAATTTCATTACTATTAACTTCTTTAAATGAATCTAGTGTTTTGAAATAAAGGTCTCGATTAGTAATAGTTAATACTTCACTGACATCTGATAATTTTGCTCCACGTAAAAATGCTTTTTGTAAAAAACTTTGATTATCCGATAGTTTAATGAATGGCTTGGGATGTTGTTCACGTGAAACAGGCCATAATCTTGAACCGCTTCCACCACACATAATAGCAGGAATTAAGACAGTCATAGATACACCATAATGTATTTAATGTGTTGATATGATTTTCAGAAATGTTTAGCTGCCATAAATGGCTTTGCATTTTTATCTTTAAGAGATAATATAGGGAGCATATCACTCTCCCACTCTATTCCTAGTTGCTGGTCATTCCAACATATTGTATGTTCAAAGTCAGGTCTATAATAATTGGTTGCTTTATATAAAACTTCTGCTGTTTCTGTTCTAGTTATAAAACCATGGGCGAACCCTTTCGGAATCCACAATTGCCGCTTATTCTCAGCTGATAGATGAACACCGACCCATTTTCCAAAGGTCGGCGAATTTTCACGAATATCCACTGCTACATCAAATACTTCTCCCACAACACATCGCACCAGCTTTCCCTGGGCGTGTGGTGATGATTGATAATGCAGTCCACGCAACACGTTTTTCGAGGATTTAGAATGATTATCTTGAACAAAAGTAACAGGGTATCCTACTGCTTCTTCGAACAGTTTATGGTTGAAACTCTCAAAGAAAAAGCCACGCTCATCACCAAATATTTTTGGCTCAAAAATAAGTACATCAGGTATCGTGGTCTCGATTACATTCATCTTCATATCCATATATTATTTAGTTTATTTTACAGGAACCGGTGCACACCCTTAACTCCAACTCATACTTTCGAAACCATCTTTAACAGGTATTGTCCATAAGCATTTTTCGCAAGTGGTGTCGCCAACGTTTTTACTTGCTCTGCATCAATGAATTTCTTGCGATAGGCGATCTCTTCAGGACAAGCGACTTTCAACCCCTGACGGGTCTCGATGGTCTGAATAAAGTTGCTCGCTTCAATCATGCTCTCGTGGGTACCGGTATCAAGCCAAGCATAACCACGGCCCATCATGGCCACCGACAGATTACCTTGTTCCAGGTAGATACGGTTTACATCGGTTATCTCCAGCTCGCCACGGGGCGACGGCGTCAGACTCTTGGCGATCTTGACCACGCTGTTGTCGTAGAAATAGAGGCCGGTTACCGCATAGTTGCTCTTGGGCTCCAGTGGCTTCTCCTCCAGAGAGATCGCGGTGCCCTCTTTATCAAATTCAACCACCCCATAACGCTCGGGGTCATGCACATGGTAGGCAAAGACGGTAGCACCGCTCTCTTTGGCCACTGCCGCCTCCAACTGTTTCTGCAAGTCGTGGCCGTAGAAGATGTTGTCCCCCAACACCAGTGCACAGGGGTCTGAACCGATAAACTCTGCACCCAGAATAAAGGCTTGTGCCAACCCGTCCGGGCTTGGTTGAACCTTGTATTGCAAACTCAGGCCCCACTGACTGCCATCACCTAGCAATTGCTCAAAACGGGGGGTATCTTGCGGCGTGCTGATGATCAAAATATCGCGAATTCCCGCCAGCATCAGGGTGCTGAGAGGATAGTAGATCATCGGCTTGTCATAGATAGGCAACAGCTGCTTGCTCACTGCCATGGTTACCGGATAGAGACGGGTGCCTGAGCCGCCGGCCAGAATAATGCCTTTACGTTTAGTCATGATGCTTGTTTCTTATATAGAGGAAGCATGGCTTTAGGCCACCTTTCCGTTTTATCCCTGCCAGCCAGGGAGGCAGTCACTACATCCCTGGCCAGTAATTTACTTGCCAAGGATCTCGGTCAACATCCGCTCCACACCGACTGTCCACTCCGGCAGCACCAGATCGAAGGTGCGCTGGAATTTGCCGGTATCCAGGCGGGAGTTATGGGGGCGTTTGGCCGGAGTAGGGAAGGCGCTGGTCGGCACCGCATTGAGTTGTGTCACCGCCAGTTCAACGCCAGCCTCTCTGGCTTTGGCAAACACCAGCTGGGCGTAGTCAAACCAGGTGGTGGTACCGGAGGCAATCAGATGGTACAGCCCGGCGACCTCGGGTTTGCGCTGCGCCACGCGGAGAGCATGGGCGGTGCAATCGGCCAGCAACTCGGCGCCGGTCGGAGCGCCAAACTGGTCATTGATCACTGACATCTCGCTACGCTCTTTGCCAAAGCGCAGCATGGTCTTGGCAAAATTGGCTCCGCGGGCGGCGTAAACCCAGCTGGTACGGAAGATCAGGTGACGGGAACAAAGTGCGGCCCCTTGCTCACCCGCAAGCTTGGTTTCGCCATAGACGTTGAGCGGGGCGGTTGCATCGGTTTCCACCCAGGGGCGCTCACCGCTGCCATCAAATACATAGTCGGTGGAGTAATGCACCAACCAGGCACCCAATGCTTCCGCTTCTTTGGCTATCGCTGCCACGCTGGTCGCGTTGAGCAGCTCGGCAAATTCACGCTCGCTCTCCGCCTTGTCGACTGCGGTGTGGGCCGCAGCGTTGACAATCACATCCGGCTTGACCAGACGTACAGTGTCGGCCACCCCTGCCGGGTTTCTGAAATCGCCGCAATAATCGGTGGAGTCAAAATCAACGGCAGTGATGCGCCCCAGCGGCGCCAGTGCGCGTTGCAGCTCCCAGCCTACCTGGCCGTTTTTGCCAAACAGCAGAATATGCATCAGGCACGCTCCCCATCATTCTGTGCAATCGAGGAATAGTGTTGCTCAATCCAGGACTGGTAGGCACCGCTCTTGACGTTGCTGACCCACTGCTGGTTATCCAGATACCACTGCACAGTTTTGCGAATACCGGATTCAAAGGTCTCTTGCGGTTGCCAATCCAGCTCTGCGCTCATCTTGGTCGCATCGATGGCATAGCGGCGATCGTGGCCAGGGCGATCCGCCACATAGGTTATTTGCTCACGATAAGAGCCCACCTTCGGCACCATCTCGTCCAGCAGATCGCAGATGGTGTGTACCACCTCCAGATTCTGCTTCTCGTTATGACCGCCGATGTTGTAGGTCTCACCGACCACGCCTGTGGTCGCTACCTTGTAGAGCGCACGCGCGTGATCTTCCACGTAGAGCCAGTCACGGACCTGGTCGCCCTTGCCATAGACCGGTAACGGCTTGCCATCCAGCGCGTTAAGAATGACCAACGGGATTAGCTTCTCGGGGAAGTGGTACGGGCCGTAGTTGTTGGAGCAGTTGGTGACCATGGTCGGCAGACCGTAGGTGCGGCGCCAAGCGCGCACCAGATGGTCGCTGGAAGCCTTGGAGGCAGAATAGGGGCTGCTGGGGGCGTAGGGGGTGGTCTCGGTAAAGAGCGGCAATGGTTCACCGGCAGCCACTTCATCCGGATGAGGCAGATCACCATACACCTCGTCGGTGGAGATATGGTGGAAGCGGAAGGCCGCCTTGCGTACCTCGTCCAGACCGTTCCAGTAAGCGCGAGCCGCTTCCAGCAACATATAGGTGCCGACGATATTGGTCTCGATAAAGTCAGCCGGCCCTGTAATGGAGCGGTCAACATGGCTCTCGGCGGCCAGATGCATCACGGCATCCGGCTGGTGCAAGGCAAACACCCGATCCAGCTCGGCGCGATTGCAAATATCCACCTGCTCAAACACATAACGCTCGCTTGACGATACATCGGCCAAGGATTCCAGATTGCCGGCATAGGTGAGTTTATCGAGATTGATAACGGAATCTTGGGTATCACGGATAATATGGCGCACCACGGCAGAGCCGATAAAGCCGGCACCACCGGTCACGAGGATTTTCATAAATATGTATCTCTTGCGAGGCGTTGATATGACATCAGAGAGAGGCTGGCTATCCACTGATGCGTTATTGAAACACCCAATAGACTGCAATTTAACCAGCGCAAACAGCAGCAAAACAATAAATGAACATTATTTGTGCAAATTGCTGAATAATCTCAAGGCTACCGCCCTTGGGTTACAGCCCCCAGTTTGCTGCTTTTAACCAAATTAGGTCTGCTGTTGGTCATCATGTCCTCCAGCATTTTGCTGTCTTGATGGTGTGTAGCACAGCTTTATGGCCCAAGACCAAGAAAGAGCGGACACTACCTATCCAACCCTATAAGACGCAGATTCTATCTTGTTTCCAGCCGAGCTGCACAGCAGAAACTGACTTGCCCCTCACCGCTGAAAAGGAGTCGATAGAAAACCACCTCACGGCGACATAATTTCTCGAAAAGAAGCAGTATTAACTTAATAATTACGCTTAAGTTACCGTTTTTACGGAAAAAAAATAGAGCGACTTTCCAAGTCGCTCTATTTATTACTCAGTCATACCTGATGTATTTGTCTTATTGTGATCTGCCACCCAGAACTTCAGGGGTTACTTTGCTCAGTCACCTTTTGACTCAACTGCTGCAACCATGCGCGCCTCTTTACTCTTGTGGCTAGTGAAGTAACGCATCACCAGCACGAAGAAGAGCGGGACGAAGAAGATGGCCAGCACGGTGGCGCTGATCATCCCCCCCATTACGCCGGTACCGATTGCATTACGGCTGCTGGCACCGGCGCCGGAGCTGATCACCAGCGGCAGCACCCCGAGGATAAAGGCGAGCGAGGTCATCAGGATCGGACGCAGACGCAGGCGTGCCGCCTCCACCACCGCCTCACCCAACCCCATCCCTTTGTCATAAAGCTCTTTGGCAAATTCCACGATCAAAATCGCGTTTTTCGCCGACAAGCCTATGGTGGTGAGCAGACCGACCTGGAAGTAGACGTCGTTCTCCAGCCCGCGCAGGGTGGCAGCCACAATGGCCCCCAACACCCCGAGCGGCACCACCAGCATCACCGAGAACGGAATGCTCCAGCTCTCGTAGAGGGCCGCCAGACAGAGGAACACCACCAACAAGGAGATGGCGTAGAGCGCAGGTGCCTGTGAACCGGCCTGACGCTCCTGGAAGGATAGCCCGGTCCACTCGATGCCCACCCCTTCCGGCAGCTGTTTCACCATCTGTTCGATGGCGGCCATCGCATCACCGGTACTCTTGCCGGGCGCCGCCTCACCGACGATCTCCATCGCTGGCACACCGTTGTAACGCTCCAGACGGGGTGAGCCGAAGCTCCACTCGGTGCTGGCAAAGGCGGAGAAGGGCACCATCTGACCGGCACTGTTGCGCACATACCAGAGTTTCAGATCTTCCGGGTTCATCCGGAAGGGGGCATCCGCCTGCATGTAGACCTTCTTGATCCGGCCACGGTCAACGAAATCATTGACGTAGGACGAGCCCCAAGCGGTAGCCAGGGTGTTGTTGATATCCGCGATGGATAGCCCCTGCGCCAGTGCCTTCTCGTAGTCGATCTTGATATCGAGCTGCGGCGTATCTTCCATCCCGTTCGGGCGTACCCGCACCAGAGTGGGATCCTGCGCCGCCATGCCGAGCAGCTGGTTACGCGCCGCCATCAGCTTGTCGTGACCGATACCGCCGCGATCCTGCAGGAAGAAGTCAAAACCGGTCGCCGTCCCCAGCTCCGGGATCGGAGGCAGGTTAAAGGCGAACACTTGCGCCTCCTTGATGCTGAACAGATAGCCCATGGCACGACCGATAATGGCATTGGCGCTGCGATCCGGGCTCTTGCGCTCGCTCCAGTCCTTGAGCTTGATAAAGGCCATCCCCGCGTTCTGGCCACTACCGGCGAAACTGAAGCCGGATACGGTCAGTACAGAATCGACATTATCCTTCTCGTTTTTCAGGAAGTAGTCGCGCATGTCCGCCAGCACCACCTCGGTGCGCTGCTTGGTCGCCCCCACCGGCAGTTGGACCATGGACATGATGACCCCCTGATCCTCTTCCGGCAGGAAGGAGGTGGGCATCCGCATAAAGAGCACGGCCAACACCGCCAGCATGGCGCCGTAGATCAGGCTGTAGCGCACGCCCTGCTTGATCACCTTGCGCACGCCGCTCTGATAGCGGTTGGTACCTGCATCAAAGGCGCGGTTGAACCAGCCAAAGAAGCCGCGCTTGGCACCAAACTCACCATGTTTCATCGGCTTGAGCAGGGTGGCACAAAGGGCCGGGGTCAGGATCAACGCCACCAGCACCGACAGCACCATGGCCGAGACGATGGTCAGCGAGAACTGGCGATAGATGGCGCCGGTCGAGCCGCCGAAGAAGGCCATCGGCACGAACACGGCGGAGAGCACCAACGCGATCCCCACCAGCGCACCAGTGATCTGGGTCATCGATTTGCGGGTCGCTTCCAGCGGGGAGAGATCCTCCTCGCTCATCAGCCGCTCCACATTCTCCACCACCACGATGGCGTCATCCACCAGCAGGCCGATAGCGAGCACCATACCGAACATGGTGAGGGTATTGATGGAGAAACCGAACGCCGCCATCACCCCGAAGGTACCGAGCAGCACCACAGGCACCGCGATGGTCGGGATCAGGGTGGCGCGGAAGTTCTGCAAGAACAGATACATGACGCAGAACACCAGGAAAATCGCCTCGATCAGGGTCTGCACCACCTCCTCGATGGAGATCTTCACAAACGGCGTGGTGTCGTAGGGGTAGACGATCTCCATATTGGCCGGGAAGTAATCCGACAGCTCATTGAGCTTGGCACGCACCTTCTCGGCGGTATCCAGCGCATTGGCGCCGGTCGCCAGCTTGATGGCAACCGCGGCGGTAGACTGGCCGTTGTAGAGCGCATCGGCGTCATAGCTTTCGCCCGCCAGCTCGACCCGGGCCACATCTTTCAGTCGTACCTTGGAGCCATCCTGATTCACCCGCAGCAGGATGTCGTTGAACTGCTCCACGGTAGATAGGCGGGTCTGCCCCATGATGGTGGCGGTGAACTGCTGATCTTCCACCGACGGAGTACCACCCAGCTTGCCGAACGCGACCTGGGCGTTTTGCGCCTTGATGGCTGCCTGCACATCCCCCGGAGTCATCTGCACCCGGTTGAGCTTGTTGGGATCGAGCCACACCCGCATCGAGTACTGGCTGCCGAACAAGGTGATATCCCCTACCCCGTCCAGACGGCTCAGCGGCTCCTTGATGTTGGAGACCACATAGTCCGCCAGGTCGTCGTTGTTCATCGAGCCATCGCTGGAGATGAAGGCCGCGACCATCAGGAAGCTGCTGGAGGTCTTCTGTACCCGGATCCCCTGCTGCTGCACCTCTTGCGGCAGCAGCGACATCGCTTGTTGCAGCTTGTTCTGCACCTGCACCTGGGCGATATCGGGATCGGTCCCCGGCTGGAAGGTGAGGGTCACCGACACCCGCCCCGCGGAGTCAGACTGGGAGGACATGTAGAGCAGGTGATCCAGCCCTGTCATGTTCTGTTCGATGATCTGGGTCACCGAGTCTTCCACCGTTTTGGCGGATGCGCCCGGATAGCTGGCAGAAATACCGACCGCGGGAGGCGCAATGCTCGGATACTGGGCGACCGGCAATTTGATGATGGCCAGGCTGCCCGCCAGCATGATCACCAGCGCGATCACCCAGGCAAAAATGGGTCTGTCTATAAAAAATCGAGCCATGAAGCGACTACTCCATCCTACTTGTTGGCCGGGGTGCTGGACGCGGCTTGAGCAGACGGTGCATCAGCACCCTGCTCAGCGGGATTGACCACGGCGCCCGGTCGTACTTTCTGCAAGCCAGCCACGATCACCCGCTCGCCGGAGGTGAGCCCTGACTCCACCACCCAGTTGCTGCCGACGACCCGGCTCAGCTGCACGTTGCGCAGCTCCACCTTGTTGTCAGCGGTTACCACCATCACGGTGGCGCCACCATTGGGGGTGCGAGTCACGGCCGTTTGCGGCACCAGCAGCCCTTGCGCCCGCTCACCCTCTTGCAGGGTGGCGCGCATAAACATGCCGGGCAGCAGCAGCTGGTGAGGGTTGGGCACAATCACCCGCAGGGTCACCATGCCGGAGGTCTCATCCACGGTCACATCAGAGAACTGCAGCGAGCCCTCTTCGCCATAAGTGGAGCCATCTTCCAGCTGGAAGGTCACCCTGGCCCCCTTCTGCTCGTCCTGGGTCAGCTTGCCCTCGGCGACCAGTCGCTTGAGGCGCAGCAGATCGGCGGTGGACTGACGCACATCCACATACATGGGATCGAGCTGCTGGATGGCGGTCAGGCTGTCAGCCTGCTGGGCGGTCACCAGCGCCCCCTCGGTCACCGCGGATTTACCGATACGACCGCTGATGGGGGCAGTGATGCGGGTGTAACCGAGATTGATCTCGGCAGTGCGCAAAGCTGCCTTGCTTGCCATGATCTCGGCCTTGGCCTGCTTCCAGCTCGCATCGGCGTCGTCATAGTCCTGACGGCTGATGGATTTGACCTTGAGCAGCTCCTGATAGCGCTGCGCCTTGAGGCGGGCACTCTGCTCGTTAGCCTCGGCCTTAGCCAGATTGGCCTTGGCGCTGGCAACCGCCGCCTGATAGACAGCCGGATCGATCTGATAGAGCAGATCGCCCGCCTTCACATCGCTTCCCTCGGTAAAGAGGCGCTTGAGGATGATGCCGCTCACCTGCGGACGCACTTCGGCCACCCGCAACGGGGCGCTGCGGCCGGTCAACTCGGTGGTCAACATCAGCGGACCGCTCTGCAGGGTCACCACGTTGACCGCCGCGGGGGGCATGCTGCCCTGTCCATGGGATGCCCCCCCCTTGTCACCACAACCTGCCAGCAAGCCTGTAGCCAGCAAGGCAAGACCAACTGAACGAGCAAGAATATGTTTATGCATGAAACACCTGAGCCTTTGCCAGTCAATGAACAATCAGGGCCGCATGGGCCCTGTTGGTAAATAGTCGAAAGATGAGGCAATATACATACATTCATAAATGTATGTAAGTGACTTTTTGCTTGCATGAGGCACAAATTTAGATGGCCAGACGAACCAAAGAAGAGGCGCAGCAAACCCGCTGCCACATCATGAGCACGGCGCTGGATCTGTTCTGCTCCCAGGGCCTGGCCAAGACCAGCCTGACCGACATCGCCAGGGCGGCAGACCTGACCCGCGGGGCCATCTATTGGCACTTCAAGAACAAGGATGAACTCTTCATTTCGCTCTGGCAGGAGCTCTGCAGCCCCCTCGCCCACCAGCTCGATGCCTGCCTCAATCCAGATGAGCCGGATCCGCTGGGGCAACTGCGCCTCTTCTTCGAAGGGGTGCTCCACAGCTTCATTCACAATCCGGCCCAGCGGCAGATGTTCACCATCCTGTTCAATCTCGAATCGCTGGAGGGGGAAGCCATTTCCCTGCGCGAGCATATCCGCAGCCAGTCCGCCAACTTCTTCCGGGATCTGGAGACCACCCTGGCCAATGCGGTACGGCGGGGCCAACTGCCCGCCAACCTCAACCTGCAGCGCGCCGCCACCCTGCTCCACTGCACTCTGGATGGCTACATCATCAACTGGCTCCACTTTCCGGGTCGGATCGACCTGCAGGGCGAATCCGCCTTTATGATAGAGAGCATGTTCACCATGCTGGCCCAGCCCCACGGGCCTGCCTGCGTCCGCTAACCGGCTCCGGCAACTTCATCACATCCAAATCGGGGCCTGACCGCGCGCTTTGGCAGCCAGGCCCCGATTTGTTACCCTGTGCGCCCCCTGCTTGAGGTAACCCCTGTGCCACACTCTGACGCCATCCCCGCTTCCCGGCCATTTAACGACCAGCACGCCCACGTTCGAGCTGCCTTTGTGGCGCGTCTCAAACCCGGTGCTCACCTGCTCAATGGTCAATGCGGTACGGGGGAGGATCTCTGCTGGCTGCGTGCAGAAGGGTATGTGGTCACCGCCTGTGACGCTGTGCTGGCCGACGCCAAAGTCGCCTCGCAGCAATCCGGACAAGCAGTGCGGGTCTGCCCGCTGGCGAAGATGCACTCGGTGCTCCCTTACGATGGCATCTGGCTAAGCCGCCCGCTTGATGGCGACGTGTCCACCCTTGTCCACCTGTTGCAACCGCTGGCGACCCTGCTCAAAGCGTGCGCTCCGCTCTGCTTCCCCCTGCAGCCAAGCGGCGAAATGAGCCACGACCTGCAGACCCCGCATCTTCAGCAAATCGTCACCACATCCGGGATAGCGCTACAACTGGCGCCGATGGAAGCCGTATCAGCCAGTACGTCAGATTCCTCAAGTCAACACGCCAGCCAGTACGTCATGTTGCTGCGTAGCGATCATCAGGCCACCTAACGGGCTAATTCATCACGGATTTTCCCGTTCAACGCCAAGCCGACAGCTAGTCGGCGATCTTGGCTTTCGACAATATTTAACTCGGCGTTAACGCAGAAAAGGCAGACATAACACGGCTTACGTGTTAAAAAGTGTGATTAATATCAAATTTTAATAACAAAACAGACAATACAACCAACTCCGGATTTCCTTATGAAACTTGTCCTGAAACTCATTGCTGGCATCCTTGCCGGTCTCTTGCTCGGTCTCTACGCCCCTGAGTGGGTGGCGCGCGTGCTGTTTACGGCCAAGACAGTGATAGGTCAGCTGATCACCTTCACCATTCCGCTCATCATTCTGTTCTTTATCATGAGCGGCATCGCCAGCCTGCCGAAAAACTCCGGCAAGCTGCTGGGCAAAACCGTGGCCCTCTCCTACTGCTCCACCATTCTGGCGGGGCTGTTCGCCTTTACCGTGGCTAGCCACCTGATCCCGCAGTTCACCACCGCCGCCGAGCCCACCACGGCCACGGCCATCAAGCTCGCCTCCTACGTCAATCTGGAGATCCCGCCGCTGTTTGGCGTGATGTCGGCACTGGCCGCCGCCTTCGTGTTCGGCATCGGCATCAGCGCCACCCAGGCCACCGATCTGCGCCGGGTCGCCGATCAGGGTCGTGACATCATCGACCGCCTGCTGGCCAAGGTGATCATTCCGCTGCTGCCGTTCTACATCGCCGGCGTCTTTGTCGAGATGACGGTAGAAGGCACCGTATTCGCCACCCTGAAAACTTTCGGCGTGGTGCTGGTGATGGCGATCCTGATGCACTGGATCTGGCTCTCCGTGCTGTTCGTCGGCACCGGTCTGGCCCTTGGCCGCTCACCGGCCCAGCTCATCAAGAACATGCTGCCCGCCTACTTCACCGCGCTGGGGACCATGTCGAGCGCCGCCACCATTCCGGTCGCCCTGCAATCGAGCAAGAACAACGGGGTGAGCGACGGTATCGCCAACTTTACCGTACCGCTGTGTGCCACCATTCACCTCTGTGGCTCCACCATTACCCTGGTCACCTGTGCCACCGCGGTGATGTTCCTCTCCGAGCATCTGGCCATTCCGGGCATCGAGACCATGCTCCCCTTCATCATGATGCTGGGGGTGATCATGATCGCCGCACCGGGCGCGCCGGGTGGTGGCGTGATGTCGGCGCTGGGCCTGCTCACCTCCATGCTGGGGTTTGGTGAAGCCTCCATCGCCCTGATGATCGCCCTCTATCTGGCGCAAGACAGCTTCGGCACCGCCTGCAACGTCACTGGTGACGGCGTGATCGCCCTGTGGGCGGATCGCTTCGCCAACGGTAGCGAGAGCGCAGCCCCCGTGGCCGAGGCCGAACAGGCGTAAGCTCGCCGAGATAGCCCGGCCATCCTCTGCAAAACCCGCAGGCCCGGACCATGTTCGGGCCTGCGTCGTTTCTGCCAGCTTCACTGCTTTTGTACGTATTCCTCCTCCCTCTCTTTACCCCTCGCTGCCGTGAACAGCACTGGCGCTACCCTCTGCATCAGACAAAATTATTGGCATATGCTACATATGAGCGTATAAATGGCTTATGCCAATTAGGAGTCACCATGCCAAGACCCAAGATTGCCCGCCAGATCTGTGGCCGCCCCGCCAACAGCTGCTTCAAACCCAACGGCCGCCCCATGCATCAGCTGGAACAGGTCACGCTGGCCCCTGACGAGTTCGAGGCACTGCGCCTCGTCGACCTTCAAGGAATGCAACAGCAGGAGGCCGCCCTGGTGATGGGGGTTTCCCGCCAGACCCTGGCCAATATCCTGAAAAAAGGGCGCTACAAGGTGGTGGAGTGTCTGAGTCTGGGTAAAGCATTGATGATGCAACCCGCCGAGCCCAACCACCCAACCAGTGGAGAAGAGCCGACATGAATGCTGTCACAACCATGACCACCAACCCCAGCAACAGCGCCATGATGCTGAGTCAGGGGCTGCTGGCTGGCCACTTTACCCGTGCCGAGCAGCTGCAAATTCTTAACCCCGAAGGGAACGTCATCGCCACCCTGACCAACCCGGCCGCAGCCGAAGGCTGCCACGGCAAGCAAGCGCTGCTCGATGCCCTCACCCACTATCAGGTGGGTCAGGTGGTGGTGCGCAATATCGGCGAGCGGATGCTGGGGCGCCTGCTGGCGGTCAATATCCGGGTGCTGCAGTGCCGCTCTGCCCGCCTGCCGCTGCACGCGCTGCTGGCCCCCGCCAATCTGCAACCTCTAACCGAGGCCAGTCAGGGCCGTCCGTCTCGCCGTCATCAGAGCAAGGCGACTATCCGTGCCATCCAGCCCGTCGGCGCAGGCCAGAGTCATAGCCATTGTCATGGTGTTTGCAACAGTGGCTCCGATCACTGTTGCGCCAGTAGTGGCAATCAGGCAGAGAGCCCACTGCAAGGCCATACTTGTTGCCACGGCAGTGAAGGCGCCAACCAGCAGGGCGGTTGCTGCCATCATCACTGATGCCATCACAGTGCATGTCATCACCATCTAAGGAGAAGAGATCATGTCCATCTGGTTGTTGAGCCTGCTCGCCTCGTTCGTACTGATCCTGGCCATGGGCACCATCATCTGGTGGCGCCAATACCAGCTTGCCCAGAAGCGGGAAGATAAAGAGGTACGTCCCTGTGGCTGCTCCAGCGCCTGCGCGGATCACCTCTACCAGATCAGCGAACCGACTCCCAAAAAGTAACCTGAGCGCAAACGCCATAGCCGCAGTTACAAGGTCGACAAAATAAGTGCGCATGGAATAGAAAGGCGCATAAAAGAGAGGGGGCACCTGCTGGTGCCCCCTCTCTATTTATTCCTCGTCATGCTTGAACCGCCTCTTTCCCCCTTACGCTCATCACACGCGCTCAACCCGGCTCTGCGCCACTGGCCGCCACACCGGATGAACTGGCGGGATCCTGATACTGCTGATAGATGGCATAAAACTCGGCCTTGTTGTGCAGGGCCGCGGCGACACAGGCGGGATCAAACTGGCTGCCGGCATGCTCCTCCAGATAGGCAAACGCCGTCTCGAACGGCCAGGCCTGCTTGTAGGGGCGCTCGCTGGTCAGGGCATCAAAAACATCAGCCACCGTCACGATACGCGCCGCCAGCGGGATCGCCTCCCCCGCCAGGCCCAGCGGATAACCGGTGCCATCAAAACGCTCATGATGGCCTGCGATGATGTTGGTCAGCATATCGGTGTGGTGAATGCCATCGAGGCCAAACTCATTGATCATCAGGCTGATCATCTCTCGCCCCTTGCTGGTGTGAACCTTCATGATCTCGAACTCTTCCGGGGTCAGCTTGCCCGGCTTGAGTAAAATGGCATCCGGCACCGCGATCTTGCCGATGTCGTGCAGCTCGGAGAAGAGGTAGACAAACTCCACCTCCTCGTCGCTCAGCCCGCAAGTCGGGGCCAGCGTCTTGGCGATCAGTCGGGAGTAGGCCGACATCCGATGCAGATGGTTGGCGGTCTCCTCATCCCGATAGCGACTGAACTCACGTGCCGTGGTCAGCGCGCCGCCGAGGGTCTGAATAGAGAAGAACTCCACCGCAATGATGGCGGACAACATCTGGGCATAGGCCGACAGCTCGCTTTGGATCGACTCATCGAAATAGCCCGGCTCCATGGCATCGCAAAACAGAAAACCAAACAGCTTGCTGTTGAACAACAGCGGCTCGGTATAGCTGGAGGCATAGCCCGCCTCCAGCAGCTTGCGGCTGTGTTCCGACGCGGAACCACGCAGGGCATCGAGATTGCCAAGCACCCGGGGGTGCTTGTGCTCCGCCAGATAGCGCAAGGATGGAACATCGCTCAGCTTCACCTCATACTGCACCAGCGGCGAGGGCCCCTCGGTGCTGTGGGCGAAGGTCTTGAGCTGATCGGTATGGGGATCGTAAATCGCAATGGCCACCCGACTCAGCTTGTCAAAACGCTCGCGCAGCGTAGCGTGCAGATTCTGCATTCTTTCGCCAAATGAACTTTCCATTGCCTTCTCCACCGGATCACCATGATGGGAGTATAGGGGTACCCGTGACAGGGTTCCCAGCCACAGACCGCGAAATTGACTAATAAGTCAGCAATGCATATTACCAGTCACAAACCTGTGCAGCAGGGACTGCGCGCCAGTCAGGGCTCCACCATCAGCCGCTATTCGCACGGCCCAATCCTGCCCACTCGGAGATATTGTTCAGTTCTGCCATGCTGGCTGTATAGTTTTTGGTTAACCATTCCGGTAAAATCCGCGCCCTTAAAGAAGAGCCACCTAAGAGTGATTGAGCGATGTCCAACACAAAACAGGCCCCCAAAGTAGGATTCGTCTCCTTGGGTTGCCCCAAAAACCTGGTCGATTCAGAACGCATCCTGACCCAGCTGCGTACCGAAGGGTACGATGTGGTGCCCAGCTATGACGATGCCGAGCTGGTCGTCGTCAACACCTGCGGCTTTATCGACAGCGCGGTGCAAGAGTCGCTGGAAGCGATCGGCGAAGCGCTGGCCGAGAACGGCAAGGTGATCGTCACCGGCTGCCTCGGCGCCAAAGAGAACCAGATCCGCGAGATCCACCCCAAGGTGCTCGAGATCACCGGCCCCCACGCCTATGAAGAGGTGCTGGGTCACGTCCACAAATATGTGGAGAAGCCGCAGCACAACCCCTTCACCAGTCTGGTTCCGGCCCACGGCGTCAAGCTGACCCCGCGCCACTACGCCTATCTGAAGATTTCCGAAGGCTGCAACCACCGCTGCACCTTCTGCATCATCCCCTCCATGCGCGGGGATTTGGTGAGCCGCCCCATCGGCGACGTGCTGGCCGAAGCCAAGCGTCTGAAAGAGGCCGGCGTGAAGGAGCTGCTGGTGATCTCCCAGGACACCTCCGCCTACGGCGTCGATGTGAAGCACCGCACCGGTTTCTACGACGGCATGCCGGTCAAGACCAGCATGGTCGCCCTGTGCGAAGAGCTGGCCAAGCTCGATATCTGGGTGCGACTGCACTACGTCTACCCCTACCCGCACGTGGATGACGTCATCCCGCTGATGCGTGATGGCAAGATCCTGCCCTACCTCGACATCCCGCTGCAGCACGCCAGCCCGCGCATCCTCAAACTGATGAAGCGCCCGGGTTCGGTCGAGCGCACCCTGGAGCGGATCCAGAAGTGGCGCGAGATCTGCCCGCAGATCACCCTGCGCTCCACCTTTATCGTCGGCTTCCCGGGCGAGACCGAGGAAGATTTCCAGATGCTGCTGGACTTTATCGACAAGGCGGAGCTGGATCGGGTCGGTTGCTTCAAATACAGCCCGGTCGAAGGGGCGCTGGCCAACAAGCTGCCGGATCCGGTACCGGAAGCGATTCAGGAAGAGCGCTTCCAGCGCTTTATGGAGCTGCAACAGCAGGTCTCCATCCGCAAGCTGGCCCGCAAAGTGGGTCAGGAGATGACCGTCATCATCGACGAAGTGGATGAAGAGGGTGCCACTGGCCGCTCCTTCGCCGATGCGCCGGAGATCGATGGTCTGGTCTACCTCAACGGCGAAACCGGCCTCAAGCCGGGCGACATGGTCAAGGTGCGGATCGACGAATCCGACGAATATGACCTGTGGGCCAGCCTGATTAGCTAACCCTTGCTGACCACCGCTCAATGAAAAAGCGCCTTCGGGCGCTTTTTTATGCTTCCAGATTGCACTTCTACACCAGTAAGCCCCACTTTGCGGTACAAAACTGGCATATCCGTATGCAAGGGTGTGTAATAGTCGTTTCTGTTTGGCGACGACTCGAAATCCCATGCAACTCAAACCCCTTCTCAAGGGACGCTTTCAGCCCCACTGGCAGGCCAGTCATGATCTTATCGTGCAGGTAGTGCAATCCTGCATCACGGAGCAGCATCTGATCCCCGAGGGGGAGCCCCTGATGCGTCAGGGGGAGCTATTGCGGGATCTGGTGCTGGTACCGGGCGGCCGCATCGCCATGGGCCACACCGCCATGAATGGCCGCCGCTTTCAGCTCGGCACCCTGGAGTGCGACAACCAGCTGTTTGGCGAGATGGAGTTCTTCACCGGCTACCGCTGCCAGCTCGACATCATCGCCGAGGAGCCGCTGGAAGTGGCCCGCATCGACGGCGAGCAGCTGGAGCAGGCGCTGGTCGCCCACCCCAAGGTGGCGCTCTTCTTTGCCACCGCCATTGCCATCGACTATCAGGACACGGTGGATATCTTCACCTGCCGCATGCTCTACCCCATCAGCTACAACATCGCCCTCGACCTCTATCACAGCCACTGCCACCACAACCCGGTGAGCGGCTTTCGCAAGGGGTATCAGGAGGCGGAACGCTTCGGCACGACCGACCGGGTCTACCGGCGGGCGGTGAAAGAGCTGATGGAGAAGGGACTGGTGGAGCGCGGCGAAGAGGGATTGCAGATCCGCGATCTGGCGGGGCTCAAGGCCTTTCTGGAGCAGCCATAAGTCGCAGGCCTCAGTTGCCGACTGAGCAGCAACAAGCGGAACAGCAACAAAAAAGAGGGGCGGTTTATACCGCCCCTCTTGCTGTTTACTCCCCCGCTCAGGCGAGACAGGGCTGAGGCCGGGCCATGCGCAGCGAGGCTACCAGCATGGCGAGGATCACGGCGTAGATAAGCGGGATGGCGTACATCACCGCCTGCAAGCCGATCACCTGCTCGAACATGGCGCTGATGGCCGGGCTGAACATGGCCCCCGCGCTGCCGCTGATGAGGATGTAGGAGACGTTCTTGCTCGACGCCTGGCGCACAAACGACACCCCGTAGGCGATAAAGGCGTTGTAGAGCGCCGCGCAGACAAAGCCGTAACCATAGGTGAGGTATGGCAACTGGCTCAGGTTATCGGTGGTGACGATAAGCGCCGTCATCCCCATCGCTAGGGTGATGATCACCAGCAGGAAGGTTCGGATCGCAATGCGGGTCACGATGGCGGTGGAGACCAGTGCGCCGAGCAGGGCAGCCGTCCAGTATTGGGTGATGATGTTGCCCGCCTCCTCGAAGGGGATGCCGAACTTATTCTTCACGAACATGGGCGCCCAGGTGAGGAAGGTGTAGAGCGCCAGCATGCCTAGAAAGAGCCCCAACCCGCCGCTGATGATGCCGAGGTTCCACTCCGAGTGCTCGTTGCCTGCGCTCTCGCCACCCGCCTCGCAGCTGCGGAAGTTGGTCAGCACCGCCACCAGCATGGTCGCCAGCGCCACCACGCCCACCGCCAGATAGCTCCAGCTCCACGCCATGGCGTGAGTCAGGGTGTAGGTGGTGATAAGCGGGAAGACCACCCCGGCCACGTTGAAGGTGGCATCCTGCACCACCAGCATGGTGCTCTGCATCCGCGCCTGCCAGATGCTCACCACCAGCGTCCCTGCAATGCAGAGTCCCACCCCGCCACACAGGCCGATCACCGTCATGGCAGCCATCACCACATAGAGCGAGCCGGTCAGATGGAGCGAAGCCGCCGCCAGCGCGATCAGGCCGTAGCAGAGCAGGGTCATCCGCTTGAGCCCCACCTTCTCGATAAGGAAGAAGGCGGCAATGGTGCCCGCCAGCGCCCCGCCGTTGAGCAGGGAGAAGATGGAGGCCACCTGATTGACGTCGGCGCCGAACTTGGCGGCGATGGGGTCGATCAGCATGCCGAACTGGGTCGCAAAACCGGCCATCACAAAGTTGGCCAGGAAGCTGATGGCAGTGAGGGAGAGCTTATTGTTCATATTGGATCTCTCTTGGGGTCAGGGTGCGTGCAGGGGTGGGCGGACTGCGGCGCTTACAGCGCGGTGTGCAGCGCCAGCTCGATCATCTGGTTGAAGGAGAGTTGCCGCTCTTCGGCAGTGGTCTCTTCACCGGTCAGGCAGTGGTCGGAGACAGTCAGGATGGCGAGCGCCTCTATCCCCTGCTGATGGGCCAGCCCGTAGAGACCGGCCACCTCCATGTCGATGCCAAGCACTCCAAACTTCTCCAGCGCCGGAATGAGGTTTTCGTCCGGATCGTAATAGAGGTCGCCGGTGAAGATATTGCCCACCTTGACCGGAATCGCCTTCTCCTGCGCCTTGGTAAACGCCTTGTGCAGCAGGGCAAAGTCGGCCGAGGTCGCCATCTGGTAACCGGCGCTGCGCTTGGCATTGGTCGGGGAATCTGTGCCCGCCGCCTGCGCCAGAATGACGTCGCGCATCTGCACGTGGCGCTGGGTCGCTCCCAGACTGCCGATGCGGATGATGCGCTTGACCCCGAAGTCGTTCACCAGCTCGTGGGCGTAGAGCACCATGGAGGGGATCCCCATGCCGTGGCCCATCACCGAGATGCGCTGGCCGTTGTAATAGCCGGTGTAGCCCAGCATATTGCGCACATTGGTCACCTCGCGTGCATTGGTCAGAAAGGTCTCGGCGATATAGCGGGCCCGCAGCGGGTCCCCCGGCATAATGACGGTCTCGGCGAAATCGCCCGGGTTGGCATTGATATGAGCGGTCATGGTTGTTGTGCTCCAGTTTGACTCGTTTTATTGTTTTGATGTGGCCATCCTAGCCGCCACCCCACCTCCCCTTGCAGGACAAAAGTCCTGTTGTCCCGATCGAGATCCCAGTTCCGGTAACTTGTGTCTGCTACATCGCATACCGCATGCTTTTCGACGTTGCTTGCCAAGGCTTGCCCATCACAGCCACCCGCCATTCCCGACCTACCGGTGTAAAAAAGCGGGAGGGCAACGCCCCTCCCGCTCGATAGACCCTGCGAATGACGCTACAGGCCGACGGCATTGTTCACTCTGCCGGTTGACACGCAATGCCAGCCATGGGCTGGCTAGCTCAAATCATGCAGTGCCTTGCCCAGGGGCGGCGTGAGGCGCAGATCCGAAAAACGCACCACCAACCCCTGCCGCTCGGGGGTGCAGCACATCACCCCGATAAAGCAGCGCTCGCCTGGCGGGAACGGAGCGAGCCGCAGCAGTGGCCACACCTCACCATCGGTGGAGTATTGCAGACGCAGACAATCGGCCAGCCGGGTCAGGCGCAGCCAGAAACGGCGCGGATTGCCGCTGAAAATACCGGTGGCCCAGTCAGATCGCTGATTGGTGAGCACGCTGCCGATCATCGGTTGGGCATCGTTGTACTCTATCCCCGCTTTGAGCCAGTGCGCCTCGTCTTGCAGCAACATCAGCCCCGCCTGATCGTAGAGGGTCGTGAACTCCCCTTCGACACAGACCTGAAAGGTAAATTCCCCCTCGACCTCACAGCCATAGAGATGCCCACTGTGGCGCTCGAAACCATACCAAGTGCTGCGCCAAAAATCGGTCTGCTTGTCCGTTACCACCAGCAAGCCGTCGCTTGTTTTGTGCCATTCGGCCGGTTCATTGAGCCAGAACCATTCAAGCCCTTCCCTCATCCTCTTTTGCTCCTGTTCTCGCCATGTTTCCCGTTGTCACCGGCCCATAACACTCGGGCGCGCTCATACTATCGCTGGCCATTCGGCCACGAGCCCCAGCTGCGAGCGGCCAACCAAAGGGACTCCATTGTGTCGCCATCATGACTGGCGAGCAAGCCGTTGGGGCCAACCTTGCAACCGATAGGCGATCGGGCAAGTAAAAGGGGGCCCCTATTGCACGACGATAAGACATCTCGATATGGGCTCGAGTCGACTAACAGGTGGTCGATAGAGGGGACGCTTCAAGCCCGCCAACATCAGATGGCATATCAGGCATCACACGAAACGAAAAAGCCCAAGCAATTTAATTGCTTGGGCTTGGTATGTGGCGGAGAGACAGGGATTCGAACCCTGGGTGGCATTGCTGCCACAATTGATTTCGAGTCAATCCCGTTCGGCCACTCCGGCATCTCTCCGTGGGATGAGATTTTTACCCGAGCTGGACCGAGGATGCAATAAAAATTTCTTAGATATCAAATGGCTGAATCAGCTATCTGGGAGCAGGCTCACAATGCTTCACGCACGGCCTGCGTTGCGAGGCCACTCTTGTATGGCTCTGTATCCACCCGCTCGCACACCCGGCCATTATCCACGTCGTGATATTCCCCCATTGCCATCAGGCGCCTCTTTTTCCTGCTTGGCACTCAAATTTATGGGTGATGCCGATTTTGGCTGGTTTCCTATGTATCCCCAAATCATTGCGGGTGCGCGGCAAGCTGGTAATCATGGGCTGATTGAGGAACAATCGCGCCATCCTGGCGGCTGTATTGATGATGTTCCGCCCCGATTGAACTGATGGATCTTCTTATGCGATTGCCGAAACTCAAGCCCCTACCCTTAACGCCCGCCCTTTCCCTGCTGCTGGCAGCCATCCTGCTCTGCGCCACGCCGGCAGAGGCCAAACGCTACCCGCTGCCACCAGCCGGGAGTCGCCTTATCGGTGAGCTGGAGGATTACATCATCCAGCAGAATGAGCATCTGGAGCTGGTTGGCAAAAATACACAAATTGGATTTTTGGCGCTGCTTGAAGCAAATCCGGGTGTAGACCCCTATTTACCCAAGCCGGGCACCCGCTTGACGCTGCCCACCCAGATGCTACTGCCTGATGTGCCTCGCGAGGGGATCGTCATCAATCTGCCCGAACTGCGCCTCTACTACTTCCCCAAAGGGAAGAGCGAGGTCATCGTGCTGCCCATCGGGATTGGTGATATCGGCCGTGAGACTCCGGAGATGACCACCACCGTCATCGAGAAGAATCCCAACCCGACCTGGGTACCCGGTCCCATGGTGCGCAAATCCTGGCTGGAGCAAAAAGGGATCACCCTGCCCGCCGTGGTGCCCCCCGGCCCGGAGAATCCCCTCGGCAAGTTCGCCATGCGCCTTGGCTATGGCAAGCGCGACTACCTGATCCACGGCACCAACAAGGATTTTGGCGTCGGTCTTCGGGTGAGTGCAGGCTGCATCCGGCTGCGACCTGACGATATAGAGGCCCTGTTCAAGATTGTGCCGATTGGCACGCCGGTGCGGGTCATCAATCAACCGGTCAAGGTCGCCATCGAACCGGATGGTCGGCGCTGGCTGGAGGTACACTCCCCGCTCTCCCGCACCGAAGAGGAGCTTGAAAATGGCGCCCCGCTGGTGCTATCTCCGGCCATAGAGAGCTTTATCAGCGCACCTGACGTGATGCAGGATGAGGTGACGGCAGCGCTGGAGAGAAAAAATGGCCTGCCCCGCCCCATCAGCAGCCAGCTTGTCAGTGGTTAAGTCACCAGCGCCCGAGTCGCACCGGAGTCACCTTACCTCATGAAATTCCTGCCCCTCCTGCTCCTGTTGGCCTGTCACTCCTTGTGGGCCAAGGACATTCTCTGGATGAACAATGGCGATCGTCTGACCGGCAACATCGAGGAGGTGACCGAACAGTCGGTGCGCATCGCCCTGCCCTACAGCGGCGCAGTCACCGTCCAGCGGGAGGCCATCAAACGCTGGCGCATCGATAAAGAGGACAAACCCAAGGCGACGGCAAAGGGTGGGCTCAAGCTGTTCGAGGATGACCAGGATGAACGCAACGCCTGGCTCTGGACCGGCAGCGGCGATCTCAATGTCAAACTCAAACAGAATGACAAGCAGACCAACAACGTCAACCTCAAGTGGAAAAGCGAGCTGGCCAATCTGGACTGGCGTTACAGCTTCTCCGGTGAATACACCTATGAGACCGCTGACAACGTCACCGACAGCCATTATTATCAGCTCAACCCTACGCTGGACTACTTCTTCAACCAGCAGTGGTTCTTGCGCACCTCACTCGATGCCGAATATGACATGCTGGATAAAGATCGCTATCTCTACATGGACTATGGCTCGGGGCCTGGCTATCGCTTTTGGAACGACAAGCGCCGCCGACTGGAGCTGATGGCCCAAGGGGGGCTAAGTCGGCTCTACTTCCGTGAAGATAGCAAGATCACCGGCGTTTTTCTGGGTGAACGGGTCATAGACTACCCCTTCGCTGGCCTGAACTGGGATTATCGCCAACCTTTCTCCCTCTGGCAGGAGAAAATGGAACTGTTCAGCCAGGGGCGCTATCTGAAATATCTGGCACAACCCTCCCCCTATGTCACCCGTAATCAGGATCTGAAAGGCAGCATAGGGTTGCGCTACTACTTCAATGACCATCTGCGCCTCTCCTGGTCGAGTGAGCTGAATTGGGAAGATGCTGACATCCTTGTCGACACAGGCAGCCCGGAACCCCGCGAGAGCGAATTAAGACACCTGCTCAGCCTTGGCGTCAGTTTCTAGCCCCGGATCCCCAACACGCAAAGAGGAGCCAATTCGGCTCCTCTTTGCTTTAGGCAGACAGGCTCGCTAGATCAGCCCCCAGGCGGCAATCTGGTAGATCCATACCATCGCCAGCAGGGTGCCGACCAACCCCATGATGACGCCGATGCGCACCATCTGGTGACTCTCCACCAGACCGGTGGCGTGGGCCAGCGCATTGGGCGGGGTACTGATGGGCAGCGACATCCCGAGCGAAACCGAAATGGTGACCGCCAGGATCAGGGTGTGACTGCCGCCCCACTCTGCCAGCTCCGGCATACTGACCGCCAGTGCCGCCACCAGTGGCAGCAACAGATTGGCGGTTGCGGTGTTGGACATGAAGTTGGCCATCACCACTGCCAGCAGACAGGCACCAATCAGCACCGCCAGCGTGGAGTATTCGTGGAACGGAATGTGGGTGATGAGCCGCTCGGCCAACCCGGAGTCCTCCAGCGCCAGCCCCAGCGCGATACCACCCGAGACCAGCCAGAGCACATCGAGGGAGATCTTGTGCAGATCGTCCTTGGTGATGATGCCGGTGGTCAGGAACACAGCTACCGGGATCATGGCGACCACGTAGGAGCTCATGCCATGCAGATCCCCCAGCAGCCAGAGCACTATGGTGGTGATAAAGGTGAGGTAGACCACCCAGGCGCGAGGGGTCTGCATAAAGCGCCCCTCAATCTTGAGATCCATCAGCTTGAGGGAACTCGGGAAGAAGCGCCCCAGCAGGAACCAGCCAAGCAGCAACAGCAACACCACAAAGGGCACCGCAAATCCCATCCACTGACCGAACGAGATGGCATGCTCGCCGGTCAGGTATTTGAGGGCCACTGCGTTGGGCGGAGTGCCGATGGGAGTGCCGATCCCGCCGAGGTTGGCCGCCAGCGGAATGGCCAGCACAAAGCCGATTTTGGCCGGGTCCTTGTCGGGAAACGCCGCCAGCACCGGGGTAAGGATGGCCAGCATCATGGCGGTGGTGGCGGTATTGCTCATAAACATGGAGAAGGTGGCGGTGATCAACATCAGCCCCAGCATGACGATCCGGGGATCCTGACCGAACGGGCGCAGCAACACCCGCGCCAGATTGACATCCAGATGGTATTTGGTCGCCGCAATGGCGAGGAAAAAACCGCCGAGAAACAGCATGATGACCGGCGAGGCAAAGGTCGCCATCACCTCGGTGGACTTGAGCAGCTCACCAAAGCCCGGTTCAGCCTTGTCGGCAGTCATGAACCAGAGCCCCTTGTCGGAGAGCAACAGCAGCTCCAGCACGATGATCAGCACCGAGGTGGCGAAGATGGGGATGGGCTCCAGGATCCAGCAGAGGGCGGCCAGCACGAAAATGGCCACGACCCGCTGCTCGATGACGGTGATCCCCTCCAGCGGGATCCAGTGGGTCGGGATCAGCAGGATGGTGAGGCTCAGCAGCAGTGGCAGAATAATCTTGTTATTGATGGGCACTATTGTCTCCAGGATCGGGAGTAAGAAACCAATAGTGGCATAACATGCTATCGCCTCATGCCGCCAACTCGCCAAAATGAGAGCTGGCTAACTGCACGGCGCACCGTTTTGTGAGTCATATCAAGCTGGGGTCGGCGCGCTATGGCTGACGCCTCAGCCCTTGCAACAAACAGGCAAAAAAACGGGCCCGCTGTTCGTTGCACAGGACAGCGGGCCCGTTTCACCATTCATGCCGATGAGGGAGCTCAGAAGTAGATGCGGGTCACCGACTCGATGACGCAACCCGGGCGGCGGATCCCTTCGATCTCGACCTTGATCTCTTTGAGCAGCTCCAGCCCACCCTTGATAGGGGTGACCCGGGCAAGCTTGGTGCGGGCGCGGATGTTGCTATCCACCTTGATGGGGTACGGGAAACGTACCTGATCCAGTCCGAAATTCACCACCATGCGGGCGGTCGGGAACTCGGGAGTGGCCTCATCGACCGAGCCGGTTAACTGCGGCAGCAGCGCCAGGGTCAGGAAGCCGTGGGCGATGGTGGTCTTGAAGGGGGACTCGGCGGCCGCGCGCTCAGGATTGGTGTGGATCCACTGGTGATCCCCGGTCACGGCAGCAAACTGATCGATCATCTGCTGGCTGACGTGGAGCCACTCGCCGACATGGGTCTCTTCACCGATGCGGGCCTGCAGGGCGGCATAGAGCTCGGCCGCCTCGGCTCCCAGCTCCACAGCGGGTTCCTGAGCCACGGCAGGCTGACCGTTGGCCACCCGTGCCACGGTTGCTGCATCCTGTTGCTGCACGCTCTGGGTCTCGGTTTGCAAGTCCAGTACACGACCCAGCAAAGGGTGAAGATGTGCCTTTTGCTGAAACTCACGCCAGTAGTCGCGGATCGCCGGTGAGAGCCAATCCTTGAGCTCAAAGGGGTGCTGCGCCAAAATTTCGCGCTTGCGCTTCAGAAAATCGACAACTTTCATGTTCCGATCCCTATGTGATTCATTGCCTGTAAAGAGGTCTAACCAGTCCTATTTTATTAAAGTTTCAGCTGTAAGTGCAAAAAAATCTCGGCGTACACCTGTACCAAGGCGGAAGTAACTACTTACACCATGTAAACCAGCACGATCTGCCAATGAGGAAATCGATTGCCAAAGATGCCGCCAGCAGGGGAAATTCGCGGGGCTCATCATGAAAAAGGCCCTCATCGGGCCTTGTGGTGGGGGTCAGCGCGCGCTCGACCAGCCGCTACGCAATCCCTCTTCATCCAGAAAGGACCAGGCGAGGATCCGGCTCACCTTGTTGCCCTGCGCCATGTCGATCACCCGTACCTGACGCGCCCCCACCCGGTTCAACGCCTTTTTCGCCCCCGGCAGATTCTCTTTTTTCGACACCAGCGAGCTGAACCAGAGGCACTGAGTGGCAAACTCCTTGCTCTGGGCGATCATGTTGGCCAGAAACGCCGCCTCGCCCCCTTCACACCAGAGCTCGGCCTTCTGGCCGCCGAAGTTGAGCACAGGGGCGCCTGTCACCTCCTTGCCCAGATTGCGCAGCTTGCGCTCCGTCCCCTTGCTCGCCTCTTCCAGCGACGCATGGAACGGCGGATTGCACAGCGTCAGGGCAAAGCGCTCCTTTGGCCCTATGATGCCGCGAAACACATGGTTGGGGTTTCCCTGCAGGCGACACTCAATCTGATTGCCGAGCCCGTTGCTCTTGGCCAGCAGGGTGGCCGCCTTGACCGAGACCGGATCGATATCCGATCCGACAAAACGCCAGCCATATTCGCGGCAGCCTAGCAGCGGATAGATGCAGTTTGCCCCCACCCCGATATCCAGCACTCTCACCCCCTTGCCGGTAGGGAGCTGGCCTGCGCTCTCGGCCAACAGATCGGCCGCCCAGTGCAGGTAGTCCACCCGTCCCGGGATAGGCGGGCAGAGGTAACCGGTAGGCAAGTCCCAGTGGGCAATCCCGTAGTGATGGGCCAGCAGGGCGCGATTGAGGGACTTCACTGCATCGGGATTGGCAAAATCGATGGTGCGGGTACCGTAGTCATTGATAAATACGTGGACGGCCAACTCGGGAGTTCGCAGGCAGAGCGCCTCAAAGTCGTAACCCGCCTCATGGCGATTACGGGAGTGAAGTCCGGATTTACGGTCGCCCGACTTGGGGCCACCAGCTGATGGGATGCGGGGTTTCATGCTGAGCCTGCCGAAGAAAACGGGCCCACACTATAGTGATTTGACTCGGGAAAGTCTAAACGAGGGCAATAAAAAACCGGGCTATCGAGCCCGGTTCAAGTGAGGTTGGAAAAACAGTCCGTACTGCGAGCCGTTTGTCCAGCCTGACTCAGATATCGATCCGGCGAGCTTGCCAGAACTTGCTGCGCCAGTATTGGCTGTCCAGCTTGGAGCGGGTCACACCGGCTCGAGTCGAGGCGTGAATGAATTCGCCATTCCCGACATAGATACCAACGTGGTTGAGACGACGATTGATTTTGAAGAAGACCAGATCACCTTCGACCAGATCCTGCTTGGAAACGCGCGTCCCTTCGTGAACTTGGGAGCGGGTATCGCGGGGAAGTTCAATACCGACCGCATTGCGAAACACTTCACGGGCGAAGGCGGAACAATCGATACCACGTTCGGTTGTACCACCGTAGCGGTAAGGGGTACCGCGCCACTCTTTGTATACTGTCAGGATTTCATTCACATCGGGTGTCTGCGAAGCTTCCGGTTCAATAACGGGTTCCATCATGGAAACTTCGATCTTGCTCGCGACCTCGGGTTGGGGTGCCGAAGCACAACCCGCCATTCCGAGCGCGACCAGCAGTAGCATCAGGTAGCGCAATCCTTTATCCCCGCAAAATAGTAAATCTTGTTAAAATACGGCCCCAAAGGGCAATTTATAAGGCAACAGCACCCGACTATATCCAAGAATTCTATCGAGGCAAGTGAAAATCCCTATCAAGCTCACATTTTTGCAAGGAAATGCACGATTTTTCATAATTAATGTGATCATGCCCAAACAATATACAATCGCAAAAAGGACCTTTGGCCTCATAGATAACTGGCTTTTATCCCTGCTTCAGCACCTTTTTAAAGTGAAAAATCATGATCGAAACCGATCTTTTTTTGTTAAAACCAGCCAGGGTATGCCAGGCACTGCTTGCTCAATTGCCTGAATGGCTGTCAACCGATGAGCTGCATATCTGGCAAACCATGACCCATCCTGAACGGCGTCAGGAATATCTGGTGAGCCGCGCCCTGCTGCGCCAGCTGTTGTCCGAGAGGCTGCAACGCCCTGCCGCCAGCCTGCAATTTTGCAACGGCCCCCACGGCAAGCCCCAACTGCATGATGATGCTTGGCAGTTCAATCTGAGCCACAGTGGCAGCTGGCTGGTGTTGGCGCTCTGCCCGCAGGGGCAGCTTGGGGTGGATATCGAACTGGGCAAACGGCGGCATCACCCCCTCCCCCTGGCCCGCCGGTTTTATGCACAGAGTGAATATGAGTGGCTCTGCGCGCTGCCTGCTCCAGAGCAGGAGAGTGCCTTCTACCGGCTCTGGTCACGCAAGGAGGCGGTACTGAAAGCCCACGGTGGCGGCATAGCGGCGGGACTGGAGAAGGTGCGGTTTCTCCCGGAGGAAGGGTGGCGACTCGACAACCGGCTCGATGACACCCCTTATCAGGTACAGGATTGGCCCTTTGCCAGCGGCTGGCTCAGTCTCGCGGCGGCAACCCCCGTGACCTTTTACCGGCTTGATGAGCGCTTGAATTGCCAGTCACTCAACCCCATGTTACTCAACACCCTTTCTGAAGAGTCCAACTCATGATCGTCGACATTACTCCCCAGAATTTTCACGCTGAACTGATCGATGCCTCCATGAAGAAGCCGGTCGTCATCTATTTCCATGCTCCGCAGATGCCGGAGTGTCACGGGATGACACCGCTGATCGAATCACTGGTTGGGCCCGCTAATGAGCAGGTCACCCTGGCCAAGGTGGATATGAACGATCCCCAGTTGCAACCGCTCGCCAGCCAGCTCGGCCTGCGCGCCCTACCCGCATTGGTGCTGTTCCATCAGGGTCGCCCTGACGAACAGGGGATCATCGAAGGGCCGCAGGATGAAGCCACCCTGCGCCAGTATTTCGCCGCCTTCACCCCCAAAGAAGAGGAAGAGTTGCTGGCCAAGGGGCAACAGGCACTGGCTGACGAGCAGCCCAGCATCGCCTATGCCCATCTGACCAAGGCACACCAGCTGGCCCCTGAACGTCACGACATCAGCCTGTGGCTCATTCAGGCCGCGCTCGACCTCAACCTGCTGGATGAAGCGCAGGAGCGCCTTGGCACCATCCCGATGGTGGCACAGGAAAGTCACTTCCATACCCTGAGCTCACGACTGGCGCTGGCCCTGCAAGCGGCAGACAGCCCGGAACTGCGCGCGCTGGAAGCCCGTCATGCAGAACAGCCTGATGATTTTGGTCTGGCACAAGAACTTGCTGTGCAATACAACCAGGCCGGCCGTCAGGAAGAGGCATTGGAACTGCTGCTGGCGATCCTCAAACGGGACTTGGCATTCGGCGAAGCCAGAAAGACCTATCTCGATATTCTCGCCACTATGGGTAACACACCACAGGCGCAGAGCTACCGTCGCAAACTCTATAGTCTGCTCTACTGATCGGAATCGAACTGGCTGGTAATGATGGGGGAGTGCCGGGAGACCGGCATGACCTCATGGGTCAAGTACGAAGAAGGTACTGTGGGAATAAGGTGCTGTGGGAATAGTGGAGATACTGTGAATTTCAGGCAAAAAAAAATGGCGCAAAACTGCGCCATTTTTTTCGCATGGATTACTTCTTGTAGGAAGTAGCCATGTTGTCGATGCGCTGGTTAGCACGCATAGCTTCTTGCTTGGCTTCGGCAACATCAGCAGCGATTTTGGACTGATCAGCACGAACTGCGCTAACATCTTGAGCCAGTTGGTCAACTTTGTTAGACAGATTCTGAACGGAAGTTTCCAGTTCGCTGGTGTTTGCACAACCGCCCAGCAGAGCGGACAGACCAACAACACCTACCAACAACAATTTTTTCATTTTTAAAGCTCCCTTGAACTCGCCAGACGTTTAGCAAGCGGCGTGATTATGGCACAAAAAAATCCTACTTTGCATAGTCCCCACCACAGATAAATGCATTAAAACCCTCATTTTTTTTTGAATGAACAGTTTTTGTCCAGATTCGTCTAAAAAATGAGTGCCGTGTGGTGGGGGCACGGACAAAGGTTAACCAAATTTTTGCCTTATTACAATTTCGTATGAGGCTCAGGCTGTACGTTCTGACAACAATTGACGATATTGCACCAGATCCTCGATGGTCAGCACCGGCATCCGGTGCTTGCGACCGAACGCAACCAGGTCTGGCAGACGCGCCATCGAGCCATCTTCTTTGGTCAATTCACACAACACACCAAACGGTTTGAGGCCAGCCAGCTGCATCAGATCGACCGTGGCTTCGGTATGACCACGGCGGGTAAGCACCCCACCGGTTCGCGCCCGCAACGGGAAAACATGACCCGGGCGGTGCAGATCACCCGGTTTGGCGCCGTCTGCGATGGCTGCACGGATGGTGGTGATGCGATCAGCCGCCGAGACACCGGTCGTGACCCCCTGCGCCGCTTCGATGGTCACGGTAAAGGCGGTCTGGTAGTGGCTGGAGTTGGCCTCCACCATCATCGGCAGTTCGAGCTGGCGAACCCGCTCGTCGGGCAGGCAGAGGCAGACGATGCCGGAGCACTCGCGGATCATCAACGCCATCTGTTCATTGGTCATGGATTCGGCGGCGAAAATGAGGTCGCCCTCGTTCTCCCGATCTTCATCGTCGGCCACCAGCACGCCGCCTCCGGCACGTAAAGCCGTTAGGGCAGCTTCGACGCGGGCAATGGGATCACCGAATTCACTGAGTAGAGACTGATTCATGGTAAAACTCCTAAACAAGACAAGGACCAGAATCAGGGCATGGAAAGGCAGACAGAGATGAGCATGCAGCGGCCAGCCCACTAGGGCCAACGCGGCAATGTCTGTCTTATCCTCTTTCATCCGGACTATGACCGTCGGCTCCGGCATCTCACCGGATCTGCTGACCCCAACCCGGCAATCAGCCAAGTCGGGCGCTCGCGGGCTCCCCGAGTCAATCAGGATACCGCCGGTGGGGAATTGCACCCCGCCCTGAGAATAAGCGCAGACAGCCTAAAGAAAAACGGTTGCAGATACCAGCCCAAATCCCCGCTGGCTGAAAAGCGTTTCAACATTGCGCCCAGGATCGCGCTCTTCAACCCGTTCGCAAGCGCGAAAGACAGTGACTGGCGACTGGCGAATTTCTTTATGGCGCGGATCGGTTTATGGCATAGTTCCCGAAACAAAAAACAGGGCCCGAAAAGAGAGCCTGAACAACGCTGCCGGCGCAGACAGTAGCGCCAACACCACAAACGGAAAATGACAGAGATGGAAAAGAAAATACTGCTCACGGATTGCCCGGATGCCAAAGGGCTCATCGCCAAGATCACCAACATCTGCTACAAGCATCAGCTCAACATCATCAAGAACGATGAGTTTGTGGATCACGAGAATGGCCGCTTCTTTATGCGTACCGAGCTGGAAGGGCGCTTCAACGACGAGACCCTGCTGGCCGACCTTGATGATGCCCTGCCCACCGGAGCCCAGCGCCGTCTGGTCAAGGCGGGCAAGAAGCGTATCGTTATCCTGGTGACCAAGGAGACCCACTGCCTCGGCGATATTCTAATGAAGAACTACGCGGGCGCGCTGGATATGGATATCGTCGCGGTGATCGGCAACTACGACACCCTGGCCGAGCTCACCGGCAAATTCGATATCCCGTTCCACACCGTCAGTCACGAGGGTCTGAGCCGGACAGAGCATGAGGAGCAGGTTCGCGCCATCATCGACGGCTATGAGCCTGACTATGTGATCCTGGCCAAGTACATGCGGGTGCTGACACCGAGCTTCGTCGAGGCCTACCCGCGCAAGATCCTCAACATCCACCACTCCTTCCTGCCCGCTTTCATCGGTGCCCGCCCCTACCGGCAGGCATTCGATCGCGGGGTCAAGCTGATCGGTGCCACCGCCCACTTCGTGACTGACGATCTGGATGAGGGTCCCATCGTCGAACAGGACGTGATCCACGTCGGTCATGCCTTCAGTGCGGACGACATGGCCAAGGCGGGTCGGGATGTGGAGAAATCGGTGCTGAGCCGCGCGCTGGAGCTGGTACTGAACGAGCGGGTGTTCGTCTACGGCAACAAGACGGTGGTCTTCAAGTAATTCGCCCACACGGCCCATATGCAAACGCCAGAAACAACAACGGCTCCCGCGGGAGCCGTTGTTGTTTCTGCGCCGAGTGTCAGAGCGGCAGATCGTTTACCGTCACCGCGCCCTTCTCCAGCTTCAGCTCGGAGGTCAGCGCTTGCTTGTCGGCCTTCAGATAACCCATCAGGGTCAGCTGATCGAGCATGGGGGCCAGTTGCGGCACCGCCTTGCCCAGCTTGTCGCTGAGGCTGGCATGCAGCACGCCGGAGAGGGCCTGCATTCCCGCGTCGCTGTTGAACAGCTGCTCCAGCGAAGTGGAGGCCAGCTTCACGTCCCCCTTCATGGTCACCGCCTCACCGTTGAGCTTGGCGCTGAGATCGGCCAGTTCAAGGGTCGCGCCACGTTTGAGCATCTTGTCCAGCGCCTGCTGGATAGCGGCATCTTCAACTCCCTTGCCACCGGCGGCCTGCAGCCCCTGATACCCTTCCAGATCCAGACCGTTGAGGTTGAGCGCCAACTTGCTGTCGGTCACCGCCAGGGTGTCAGTCTCGTTCTCCAGATCCAGCTTGGCAATTTTCATCTGATAGCTGCTGGAGAGGGTCTGGGCATCATCACCGGTCAGCTGAGTCTCGGTAATCATCCCCTGCAGGGCAACCTTGACGCTGTCAGGCAGTTGTACCGTGAGGGCCGAGAGGGTCATCTCGCTCTGGGGCGAGAGGAGCACACCGCTGATCTCGGCAATGTCGGCACTCCCTTTCAGATCGGCAAGCACCAAGTCCATCTTGCTCTGCTCTTCATGGACCGTCATCCCCTGCCAGGTCATGGTGAGGTGACCATTCCCCTCCAGATTGCCGTGGAACTCGCCGCTCAGGGGCAGGAAGCTGAACTCGTCCAGCCCCTGTTTTACCTTGAATTCATTGGCCCAGAAACGGCTGCTGTTACCCTGGGTCCAGAGACTGGTGACCGACTCCAGACCGAGTTCCCACTGCTCCATGCCCAGTGCGGTGAAAACCGGCGCTAGCGTGCCATTATGGGTATCGAGCAGGAGGTGGCTCTTGATGTAGAGCGGCAGGATCTGGCTCTTGACCACCAGTTGCAACTCGATGGACTGACTGCCCTCCAGCTCGCTGTCAATGGCAACCAGCTCCTCCGGCGTCACCACGACCTTCAGGACCCCGTCACGGGTGAAGAGGCTGCTGCTACTCGGCTGCCACTGCATATCGATACCGGTCTCTTGCTCTACCTTGGCGATCTGCTCCGCCATGATGTTGTCGAAGCTGTTGCCCGTGTACCAACACGCAGCCAGACCACCACCTACCAGTGCCGCACCCACGGCGAGGGCCACTATCTTTTTCATATATCCATGTGTCTCCAGGGAGTTGTCACTGCACTCTACGGGGCGGACTCGGGGCTAGGCAAGTCCAATCAGATGGCGAGTCCACTTTCTTGCGGCTCGCCACAACATCACAGCAAGGGGCTGAAGAGATAGAAGATGTTCTCCATCGCCTTCTTGTACCAGGGGCGGGCCTGCCATTGGGCCAGGGTCATCGGGGTGGCTTCCGCCATATAGCCCTGTACCAGCCGGGTCATCTGGGCCACGAACGAGGGGTTATCCACCAGCAGGGTCACCTCGAAGTTGAGCCAGAGGCTGCGCCGATCCAGATTGACCGTCCCCACCAGCGCGAAGTCATCATCCACCAGCACGCTCTTGGTATGGAGCAGACCGGCATCGTAGCGGTAGATCTCCACCCCGGCCGCCAGCAGCTCCTCCATAAAGGCGTTGCAGGCGTAATTGGCCATGATGGAGTCGTTGCGTGCCGGCAACACCAGCTGCACCTGCACCCCGCGCGCCGCCGCCGAACTGAGTGCGGCCGCCAGCGGATCGTCGGGCACAAAGTAAGGGGTCGTCAGCACCAGATGGCTGCGCGCCTGATAGATGGCCAGCAGCAGGCTCTGCTGGATGCAGTCGCCGCCGACGAAGGGGCCGGACGGGATCAGCTGGGCGCGGTAGTTGGTCTGGGGCCAGGCTTCCGGCTCATGCTGCAGACTGTCGAGCAGCCGCTCGCCGGTCTCCATCTCCCAGTCCCAGACAAAGATCGACCACATCAGCGGCACCATGGGCCCCTGCACCCGGATCATGATGTCGACCCACTGGCCGACCCCGGCATCCTGCTTGAAAAAACGGGGATCCACCATGTTCATGGAGCCGGTATAGCCGACCTTGTCATCGATCACCACCAACTTGCGGTGCATTCGCAAATCCTGCCGCTGGAACGGAATGCGCCAGGCGCCGACCGGCAGCACCTCCACCAGCTTGACCCCCGCCTTGCGCAGCTTTTTCGGCCACCCGGAGCGGAAGAAGTGCTTGCTGCCCACCGAATCGAGCAACAAACGACAATCCACGCCGCACAGCGCGACTTCCATCAGTGCTTCACACACCTCGTCGGCATCACCGCCGGGGTGCCAGATATAGAACTCCAGATAGCATGAGAGCGTCGAGCGGCGAATATCCTGAGCAATCTCATGCAGGATCTGGTCGGGTTGGCTGAGCAGAGTCATCCGGTTACCGGAGAGCATGGGCATGGCCAACCGCCCCTGGATCAGATCGTGCAATGGTTGGGCCTTTTCCCCCACCTCGCAGCAATGCTGGGGGAAAAGGCGGGCCAACTGACGAATCCAGATAGCGTAAGGGCGATACATGGCCTGTGCCCGCTCGGCGCGGCGGCGCCCCAACTTGATTTCACCAAACAGCAAGTAAAAGCCGACGCCGGCAAACGGAATGGCGTAGATCAGCGCCAGCCAGGCCAGCGACACCCCGATGGGGCGGCGTTTCATCACTACCCGAAACGACACACCCGCGACGATAACGGTATGAAAAAGCAGTAGCAGCCAGCCCAGAAAGCGGGAGAACAGCAGGTGGAGATCATGTTCCAGACCGTTTAGCAACGGTAACTCCTTTTCATCAACAAACAGTGGTCGGCAGATCCTGCCAGTCAGGAATGGTATGCTGTAAGGCAAATCCATTCTATCAGGTTGCCCCCATGATTCTGCAATCCATGCTGCTCAGCCTGGCCATGCTAGGTCAAGGCTCATATGACATCAATGAGCAGCAGATCAATCAGTACCTGCAATCCCAGGTGCAAGTCGACAAACAGCTGGAGCTGCCCGGCATCATAAAGGCCCATGTGAAGCTGGAGCAGAGCGATGTCCAGATTGGCCGTCAACAGCCAGACACCGCCCGAGTCTATGGCAAGGGCAAGCTCAAGATCGCCCTGCCCGACAATACCGAATATGACGCCCGCCTGCAGATGACCTATGAGGCAAGACCCCGCTATGACAAGAGCCAGAGCGCGCTGTTTCTCGACAACATGAAACTGGTGGAGTACAAGCTGGAACCGGAGGCGGCAGAGAGAAAGTTCGGCATGATGCTCGGTATGCTGCTGCAGAGCATGGAGAAGCGTCTTGAGAGCAAACCGGTTTACCGACTGGATGACAAGGATCCGCAACAAGCCTGGCTGAAAGAAAACCTGCTGGGGCTGGAGCTGTCACCGGGCAAAATCCACCTGCTGACCAGACCCCGCTAGCCCGCTCAATTCAGGAGGGGCTGGCTGGTATCCCGTACCAGCAGCTCCACCTGATAACCCTGCTGCTGCTGTTGCTCATAAAGGGAGAAGAGTGACCCGCTCAATTGGTTGAGGGAGATATCGGCAAAACCGGCCTTGAGATAGAAGGGTTTCTCGAAAGGCAGTACCTGACAGACTACCGGTTTGTCCTCCAGACCGTGACAGGCGTGCTGCAACAGCCGTGAACCCAATCCCAGCGACTGGTAGTGAGGCAACAGACGAAAGCCGCACAGATGATAAAACTCCTCCTCGTCCCGCAACCGAACCGCCCCCACCAGCCAGTGAGCATCACGTACGACAAAGACCCGCTCTGCCAGATCCGGCACATAGTGGGAAAAAGTCGTCTCGTAATAATCCTTGATGAGAGAGAGATCGGCGTCACAGTACTCCTCGAAGATGAGTTCCATCGCCAGCATTCCTGACACAAAAAATTCCTTTATAATCAGTAGATAAGATAGATTGAAACTAACTAGCCAGACCAGCTTACACCAGCAAGATAGCATGCCTTTTATTAACAAAAAAGCGAGCATGCTGGAGCACTTCCCTAAGACGCTTATGACCATTAGCTACCGGAAAATTCCACCTTTTGGCGCCTCTCCTGGCCATACTCCGGCATCCCCCCGTCCCTCGGTCAAATCCCCCCTCCACTTCACAACTCCCTGTTTGTACGCTTGTTCTGCACTCGCCATGGTGCTTTACTCAACATGATGATCCAGGGAAGGAGTGTGACGGTTGAAAGCATGGATGCTGGCAGGCCAGATGGTGTTGATCCCCTTGAGTGGATGGAGCCAGACGCCCCCTCCCGCGGAGGTGGTCTTCCTGACCGCAGCCCCCTCTCCCTTGCGCCCGGTCAATCATGCTGCGCCCGCCCCACAACCCGAAACCGCTCAAACGGCGGCAACCGCCGCTGGCGGCAAGAAGCAGATCCAGGTCTATAAATCGGTGCAGCAAAACGGGGTGGTACGCTACTCCGACATGGCGCCCGAACAGGGCCATTACGAGCTGCTGCTGTTCAACGACTGCTTCGCCTGCGACCCCAAATCCAGCGTCAACTGGCAGACCACAGGGCTGTTTCTCTATGACTATGCCAGCACCATCAAGGCGGCCGCCAAAACCTATCAGGTTGAGCCTGCGCTGATCCGGGCGCTGATCCATGCGGAATCCGCTTTCAATCCGCTGGCGGTCTCCCGCAAGGGGGCGATGGGGCTGACCCAGCTGATGCCCGCCACAGCGCGGGAGCTGGGGGTCGGCAATGCCCTGCTGGCGGAACAGAATATTTTCGGCGGGGTGAAATACCTAGCGGGACTGCTCAAGCAGTATGACGGCAACATTGCGCTGGCGACCGCGGCCTACAACGCCGGGGCGGGCGCCGTACAAAAACATGGCGGCATCCCACCCTATGCGGAAACGCGCGCTTATGTGGAGCGCGTCCAGTTGCTCCATCAGCGCTACAAAGAGATGCTGCAGGCCAAGGGACTCTGACGTTTGGCTTGGTGAGTTCTCTTATCTCACTCCTCCAGAAACAAAAAACACGCCCTCAGGCGTGTCGATACCACACTTTGTTTCGCAAATGATTACTTCTGCTCCGTCGCCACCAGGCGATAAGCCAGCGCACCCAGAATGGCACCGACAATCGGGGCAACCCAGAACAACCACAGCTGGCTGACCGCCCAGTCACCGACAAACAGCGCAACGCCGGTACTGCGGGCCGGGTTGACCGAGGTATTGGTCACCGGAATGCTCACCAGATGGATCAGGGTCAGGCACAGGCCGATGGCAACCGGAGCAAGCACAGCTGGCGCACGGCTGTCGGTAGCGCCCATGATGACGAACAGGAAGAAGCCGGTCATCACAGCTTCGCACACCAGTGCCGCCATCATGCTGTAGCCGCCCGGAGAGTGCTCACCGTAGCCGTTGGAGGCAAAGCCGGCGGAGAGATCAAAACCGGCCTGACCGCTGGCAATCACGTAAAGCACGGCAGCGGCGGCAATGCCACCCAGCACTTGCGCCACGATATAAGGCAGTACACCGGATGCCGGAAAACGACCACCCGCCCACAGACCGATGGTGACGGCCGGGTTGAGATGGCAACCGGAGATATGGCCGATGGCATAGGCCATGGTCAGCACGGTCAGGCCGAATGCCAGCGATACGCCCAAGAGGCCGATCCCCACATGGGGGAAGGCTGCAGCCAGCACGGCACTGCCACAACCTCCCAATACCAGCCAGAAGGTTCCCAAAAACTCTGCTGCAACAGGTTTCACTGTATGTCTCCCGATAAGATGAGATAAAAAGGCCCGCAAAGGGGCCATGCGTTAACACGCGCAGCATTATGGGAGCAGCAATAGCCGATGCGAACCCGGTTACCAGTCGCCAGAAAACGTGACTCAAGTCACAATTGGTTGATTAATAGAGATATTTATCAGTAGCAAGCCACACAGAGGCTGTTGCCAACAAGGAGCCTCATGCGACAACTTATGACTCCAAAGGCCTGTTCTGTCTATTTGTTGATCAACAATTCAGGGCCACACCAGCGGATCACTTGATCGGCGAAAAACGGCTGACCACCTGACCCTGATGCTCAATCCACTCCATGAACATGGCGACTGGACGGGCATAGACGGCGCCATCCTGTTCCGACTGATAGATCACCAGCTGCTCGCCTGTCTCGGTATGGCTGGCCAGGGTCAGCACCTGATAGTAGCCCCCCTTGAAGTGACGATAGCGACCGGGTGTGGGTGCATGCATGGGATACCTCTGCAGATAGAACAGGACGGGAAAGGGGAAATATGCGCTGGCCAGTGCCAGTTGTATCAGCTTTTTCTCGTCGGAAATCACGATGAAGAGGCTTTTTTACACAAGCCAATCGTGCCAGAGAGCGTGAAGATTTCAACACAGTAGAGTAGCTTTGTTAATCACTCCCCCATCTTTCACTGGTGAACCTTGCCAAGCACAAACGATCGTGCTGAATTTAACCTTTTAATAACTCTGTTTTGGGGCTAAAAATCAGGAATATCTACTAAAAAGAAGATTGTTCTAGCATTCAATTCTGTGAAGAATAGGGGAAAAGATATTTGATACTAAAAACCGCCTTTTTCGCCAACGCGTCCCTGTGGGGAAGGAATCACTGTCACCATGTTCACAATCGACAAGTCGCACAAGCTCGATGATGTCTGCTATGACATCCGCGGCCCGGTGCATAAAGAGGCTCGCCGTCTCGAAGACGAAGGCCACCGCATTCTCAAGCTCAACATCGGCAACCCGGCCCCGTTCGGCTTTGATGCGCCGGAAGAGATCATCAAGGATGTGATCCTCAACATGCCGCTGAGCCAGGGCTACTGCGACTCCAAGGGGCTCTTCTCTGCCCGCAAGGCGGTGATGCAGTACTACCAGCAAAAAGGGATGCGCAAGGTCGATATCGATGACATCTATATCGGCAACGGCGCCAGCGAGCTGATCGTGATGGCGATGCAGGCGCTGCTCAACAATGGCGACGAGATGCTGGTACCCTCCCCCGACTACCCGCTCTGGACTGCTGCCGTCACTCTCTCCGGTGGCCATGCGGTGCACTATCGCTGCGACGAAGGGGCTGACTGGTATCCGGACCTCGACGACATCCGCGCCCGCATCACCCCGCGCACCCGCGGCCTAGTGCTGATCAACCCCAACAACCCGACCGGTGCTGTCTACGGCAGCGAGTTCCTGCTGGAGGTGATCGAGATCGCCCGCCAGCACAACCTCATCATCTTCGCCGACGAGATCTACGACAAGATCCTCTACGACGATATCTCCCACACCAGCGTCTGCACCCTGTGCGACGATGTGATGGTGGTGACCTTCAACGGCCTCTCCAAGGCCTACCGTGCCTGCGGCTTCCGTCAGGGCTGGATGGTCATCACCGGTCCCAAGGGCCGTGCCCGCGGTTATATCGAAGGGCTGGAGATGCTGGCCTCCATGCGGCTGTGTGCCAACGTGCCGATGCAGCACGCCATCCAGACTGCACTCGGCGGCTATCAGAGCATCAACGAGCTGATCCTGCCGGGCGGCCGCCTGCGCAAGCAGCGGGACAAGGCGTGGGAGCTCTTGAACGAGATCCCCGGGGTCTCCTGCGTCAAACCCAAGGGGGCGCTCTACATGTTCCCGCGCCTTGATCCCAAGGTGTATGACATCCGCGACGATCAGAAGATGGTGTTCGACCTGCTGCAACAGGAGAAGCTGCTGCTGGTACAGGGCACCGGCTTCAACTGGCCGGCGCCGGATCACTTCCGGCTGGTGTTTCTGCCCCGCGAAGAGGAGCTGGAGGATGCCATCGGCCGCCTCGCCCGCTTCCTCAAGGGCTACAAGCAGTAAGCAAAGCTCATGAAAAAGGCTCCCGCGGGAGCCTTTTTGTTATCTGTGGCTTTATCCGTGCCATCAGCCGTGCAGCAGGGCGCCGGCCACCAGCACCGCCATGGTGATGAGGGCTACGCCGATGATAAAGGGCAGCACCCAGCGCACGAAGCGATCGTAGGGGATCTTGGCGAGCGCCAGACCCGCCACCAGATGGGCGGCAGTGGGGGCAAACAGGTTGATCCAGCCGGAGGCGGACTGATAGGCCGTGATCACCAGATCCCGGGAGATACCGGAGAAGTCAGCCAGCGGCCCCATCAGCGGCATGGAGACGGTCGCCAGCCCCGAGGTGGAGGGGATGAAAAAACTCAGGATGATGTGCACCAGATAGGCCATCAGGATGAAGACCGATGAGGAGAGTCCGGTCACCAGCCCCTCGGCCCAGTGCAAAATGGTGTCGATGATGACGCCCTGCTCCATCACCACATAGATGCCGCGCGCCACCGCCACCACCAGCGCTACCCCGATGAGATCCCGAGCGCCGCTCAGGAAAGTCGCCACATAGTTGGACTCCGGCATCCGGTTGATCAGCGCAATCAGGATGGAGGCACTGAAGAACAGGGTCGAGAGCTCGTCAAACCACCAGCCAAAGGTGGGCAGCACGTCGATCCCCAAATCCGACCAGGGCACCACCGCGTAAATCATCAGCAGGAAGGTGCCGAAGAAGACCAGCATGGTGAGTTTCTGCTTGCCGGTGAAGGCGAGGTTGCCGCTCTTCATCTGGGAAAACTCGTCGTCATAGGCGATGTCGGCCAGCACGGAGCGGGACTTGTCCTGCTGCACCTGCTTGGCGTAGCGCATCACGAACCAGGAGGCGAAGATCACCAGCAGCAGCCACTGCACAACCCTAAGGCCAATCCCCTCACCGATGGGGATACCGGCAAAGCCCGAGGCGATACCGGTGGCAAACGGGTTGACGGTGGAGGCGAGCACCCCGACCCCGGAGCCGAGCAGGATAATCCCCGCCGCCACCATGCGATCGAAGCCCGCCGCCATCATCACCGGCACGATCAGCGCCCAGAAGGCTACCGTCTCCTCTGCCATGCCGAAGGTGGAGCCGCCGAGGGCAAACAGGGCGATCAACACAGGAATTAGCAACCGCTCACGCCCGGCAAAGCCACGCACAATGGCCCCAACCCCGGCATCCAGCGCACCGCTCTGCATGGTCACCGCGAGAAAACCGCCGATGATGAGCACGAACAGCGCCACATCGGCCGCCTTGTGAAAACCCTGGATGGGCGCCTTGAGCACCTCGAATACCCCTTGCGGGTGGGCGGGTAACTCGGTGTAGCTGCCGGGTACAGGCAACAGCCGCTCGTCGCCGCTGTAATCGGCCACGGCCGCTGCCGCAACCGGCTGCTGGGTCTTGGCGGTGACATAGTCATATTTGCCCGCTGGCAGCACCCAGGTCAGGGCGGCCATCAGCGCGATGATGATAAAAAGCAGGGTATAGACAGTGGGGAGTTGGCGCTTCTTGGGCGCCTCGTTTGGAGTGGTCATAGCTTCCGTTCCTCGGCAATGCCGTCTGTGATCCGATCAGCGCAAGACTAGCGGGTTTGATATGGGAAAAAGGTGATCGCTGATAATAAAATTCCGCAAATTAGCGGAATGTTTGCCAAAAAAACAGGGCCCCGCGGGGCCCTGTTTTCACTTGAGTCAGACTCAGAGCTCGACCACGTCGAATTTCACATCCGGATTTACATCCGCATCGTAATCGACCTCGTCCAGACCGAAACCGAACAGGCGCAGGAACTCCTGCTTGTAGCCGGTGTAATCAGTCAGCTCGGAAAGATTCTCGCTGGTGATGGATGGCCACAGGTCGCGGCAGGTCTGCTGCACATCTTCGCGCAGTTCCCAGTCATCCATACGGATGCGAGCCTGATCGTCCAGCGCCATGTCGGAGGCGTAGAGACGGGTGCGCATCATGCGATCCACCTGCTCCATGCACCCCTCGTGAATGCCCTTCTCCTTCATGATCTTGAAGGCCATTGAGATATAGAGCGGCATCACCGGAATGGCGGAAGAGGCCTGAGTCACCACGGATTTGAGCACGGCCACGTGAGCGGTGCCGCCCTTGGCAGCCAGATCGCCACGGATGGCGGCAGCGGCGCGGTCCAGATCTTCCTTGGCGCGGCCCAGAGTACCGTGCCAGTAGATTGGCCAGGTCAGATCGGTACCAATGTAGGAGTAGGCCACGGACTTGGCGCCGTCAGCCAGCACGCCGGCATCACGCAGGGCAGCCATCCACAGCTCCCAATCCTGACCGCCCATGACGGTGATGGTGTTCTGGATCTCTTCCTCGTTCGCCGGCTCGACGGTGGCGGTGATGATCTGATCCTTGTTGGTATCGATGGCGGTGGTGGTGTAGACCTCACCGATCGGTTTCAGGGCAGAGCGCACCACTTCGCCGGTTTCCGGCATCTTGCGCACCGGAGAGGCCAGGGAGTAGACCACCAGATCAATCTGACCCAGATCCTGCTTGATAAGCTCGATCACCTTGGCGCGGCACTCGTTGGAGAAGGCATCGCCGTTGACGCTCTTGGCGTAGAGGCCCGCCTCTTTGGCTGCCTTGTCGAAGGCGGCAGAGTTGTACCAGCCAGCGGTACCGGTCTTGGACTCGGTGCCCGCTTTTTCAAAGAAGACGCCGAGGGTGGCGGCGCCGCTACCGAAGGCAGCCGCAATCCGGGAGGCCAGGCCATAACCGGTGGAAGCGCCGATCACCAGCACCTTCTTGGGACCATTCTCGATGATGCCCTTGGCTTTGGTATAAGCGATCTGGCGACGAACATTGGCTTCACAACCGACCGGATGAGTGGTGGTGCAGATAAAGCCGCGAACCTTGGGTTTGATGATCATATGGGGTCTCGGATCCGTTTAATGGATGAAATCGGGGCATAAGATACCTCATCTTGCCGCGATAAGGTGCTCTGATGTGTTGAACTGCGGCAAAAATGGGCATCCGAAGGTGGCAATCATGGTCCATGCCATGGTGCCACCTCACGGCAATTAGCAGGCAATGCGGGTGATGTGGCCATCCTGCAGCTTATAGAAGGCATCTTGCGGCAACTCCTGTGACCAGGTCGCCTCATAGTCGAGATCGGCATAGACGCCACGCAGCATGGCACCGAGCAGACCGTGGGTGATGACGATGGCCCGCTCGACGAGCGCGGGATCCTGCAACCATTGGTGTGCCCGGCGCTGAATGCTCTCGAAGCTCTCGGCCCCCGGTGCCTGCAGATACCAGTCCCCTTTGCCGGTATCGAGCTCGGGATGAGCGAGCCGCAGCACCGGGATCTGGCAGCTCTCCCACTCCCCCATCCCCAGCTCCATCAACCGATCGTCCCAGATGATGCGATCAACTGACAGTCCCAACTGCTCGCACACCAGCAGCGCAGTCTGACGGGCGCGACCGAGCGGGCTAGCATAGACGGTCCAGCGGGCAGGATCCGCCAGTTCGGCGGCAAGGCGCCGCCCCATGGCGATGGCTTGCGCCTCACCCTTGTCGGTCAGATCGGAGTTGCAACGCCCCTGCAGACGCTGCTCGGCATTGAAGCGGGTCTGGCCATGGCGCAGCAGATAGATGAGTCGAGACATGATTTCTCCAGCACGTTCAGAGAGATAGAAAAATAAAGGGGGAAGATGATAACAGATGAGCCCGAAGGATGGCCCAAACAGAGAGGCTAAAGCGGGCGTAAAAAAACGGGTCAAGGCTGACCCGTTTGCTACCAATTTGACCAGAGTGTATCGGCTCAGCCCTTCTTGATCTCCCGCAGATAGCGGTAGATGGAGTGGACCGAGATCCCGAGCTGGCGCGCCGCAATCTGGGCACTGTCTTTTAACTCGAAGATCCCCATGTCGTGCAGCTGGTTGACGATAACCCGGGTCTTCTGGGACGGAGGCACCGCCTCGTTGCCGCGCACCTCGGCACTGACGGTGTCTATGGTGCTGTTGAGCGCCTCGTCGATGTTGCGGGCGAACACCTCCGGGGTGGCATGGCTCTCGTGGGGATGCATGCACTCCGGCATCATGGTGCGCAGCACAGATTGCAGCGGGGCATCCATGTCGCTGTTGATGCAGAGCAACCCGATGGCCCTGTGCTCCCCGTTGCGGATCACGGTAGTAATGGAGCGCAGGGTCTTGCCGGTGGCACACTTGGTCATGTAGGGGCTGGAGATATCCTGCCCGCTCTTGAGCTTCATCATCGCCAGGTTGGTGATGGGGGCGCCGACACTGCGGCCGGTGATATGGCCGTTGGCAATCTTGACGATCGAGGGATTGCGCGCATCCAGACTGTGGAGCAGCACCTCGGTGTGCTGACCATACATGGCGGCGATGCCGTCCACAATGTTCTCCATCGACTTGAGGATCTCAAAATCGCTCGGACTCAACTCTTGCAGCTTCACAATGGGACCTTCTTGCAAGGGTTGCTGCCGGACAATGGACGCCGGGCAGCAACCAACAGTGACATCAGGCGGACATGATATCAATAATGGTGCTGTCTGTGGCAGACATGCCCTCCTTCACCATCTGGCCGACGTTGCGGATGGTCTGATCCACGTCGCCGGCGACGATCCCCTGCCCCGACACCGAGTGGCTGTTGAGGGCCATCAGGAAGCCGCGCACCGCCGCACCGGAGGAGGTACTCACCTTCATGGCGCAGGAGGCTTTCGCCCCGTCGCACACCATACCGGCACTGTCGCTCAGCACGTTCTGGATGGCGAAGCAGGATTGCTCAAAGCTGCCGCCCGCCAAATAAACCATGGCCATGGAGGCGGCCGCGCTGGTCACGGTATTGCCACAGAAGGCCGACAGCGGCGGATAGTGGGACTTGATATAGATGGCGCCCAGATGGCTCATGATGAGGGCGCGAGCCAGCTGCTCTTCGCTGGCCGCAAAGCGCTCGGCAATCACCATCACCGGAATGGTGGCGGCAATACCCTGGTTGCCGCTGCCAAAGTTGCTCATGGCTGGCAGGGTCGCGCCCCCCATGCGGGCATCGGAGGCGGCCGCCGTCATCATCACGATGCGGTTCATCACATCCTCGCCGATAAGACCGGCATTGATGTTCTGCTGCATGGTGCGGCCAATCTCCAGGCCATAGGGGTTGTTCATCCCCTCGGCAGAGAGCTTGCCGTTAAGCTCGGAGGCTTTGAGGATGAACCTGATCTGCTCGAACTCCACCTGGATGGCGAACTCGTAGATGGCGGCGATGCTGATATCGACGCCATCGCAGATGGAACCGGTGGCGACGCCCTGGCTCTGATCGGCGGTGAAGGTTACCTCGCCATCGCGGCGCTGCTCGACGATGCGGGTATGGCCGCCGCAGAGGGTCACTTCGGCGCTGTGCTCTTCACCCTTGTCATCAGAGCCATAAACTGTCACGCGGCAGAAGATAAACTCGGGGGCGGCGGTGCGGCTCACCTGCACCTTGCCGGCATCGATCAGCTGCTGGGCACGATCCACCTGTGCTGGCTGGATCGCGGCCAGCACCTCCAGCCCGGCATCGGCGTTGCCGCCGATGGCACCGGCCGCGGCCGCAATGGCCAGACCGATCTTGCCGGTCCCCGGCACATAAACACCCATCGAGTTTTTATAGAGATTGTCCGACACCGCGACCTCGAGGCGACCGGGCTCACAGCCCAGTTGCCGGGTGGCGACCGCTGCGGCATAGGCGGCGGCGATTGGCTCGGTACAACCCAGCGCTGGTTTGACAACCTGTTGAATAATCTGCAGATACTGCTGCCACGCTTGTTTCATCACTTGAACCTTTTTATCAGCATTAACGAGCGATATGGGCGATCGCTTCCACTTCAACCTTGACGCCCATCGGCAGATCCTTCACTGCGAAGCAGCTGCGCGCCGGACAATCTTTCTGGAAATAGGCTTTATAGACCTCGTTGAACGCGGCAAAATCGCTGATCTCGGCGAGGTAGCAGGTGGTTTTGAGCACGGTATCCAGCGAGCCGCCAGCGGCTTCCAGCACGGATTTCAGGTTTTCCAGTGACTGGCGGGTCTGGGCGGCAATGCCCCCTTCCACCACACCACCCTGCAGCTTGCAGACCGGCAACTGACCGGAGGTAAAGATGAGGTCGCCATAGGCAGTGCCGTGGCTGTAGGGACCGATAGCGTCAGGTGCCGCTGCTGCTGTGATGATGCGTTTCATATAGCCACTCCTGTTTGTGCAATTTTTTTTGCAATCATGAATCTCATTCCGTTCAACATTATTTGCTTTTTATTTTATCCATTCAACAAAAAGATACAAAAATGGCGTTTAAAGGCACCTTTCGGCCTCAATATAAACCGTGATCACCATCCTGATTTGAACAAAAGTACTCTTATGGGCATTGTTTATGACAGTTTCATTCAACTATATTTGCGCCGCTTTCCCACATCCCTACAAAAAAGAAGGTTTTAATGGACGCGCATAGCACTACACTCGCCAGCCCCGTGATGGGCACGCTGGAATGGAAAGAAGCGGTTCGCTTCGACAGCACCGACTGGGGCTGGATCATCATGAGCATCGGCATGGCCATCGGCGCAGGGATCGTCTTCCTGCCGGTACAGGTGGGTCTGATGGGCTTGTGGGTCTTTCTGCTCTCGGCGGTGATCGGCTACCCCGCCATGTACATGTTCCAGCGCCTCTTTATCAACACCCTGGCCACTTCGCCGGAGTGCAAGGATTACCCCAGCGTCATCACCGGCTACCTTGGCAAGAACTGGGGTGTGCTGCTCGGCGCCCTCTACTTCGTGATGCTGGTAATCTGGGTCTTCGTCTACTCCACCGCCATCACCAATGACAGCGCCTCCTTCCTGCAGAGCTTCGGTGTCACCGACGGCCTGCTCTCCGAAAACCCGCTCTACGGTCTGGTGCTGATATGCGGTCTGGTGGCTCTGGCCTCGCGCGGCGAGAACCTGCTGTTCAAGATCTCCACCTTTATGGTGCTGACCAAGATCAGCGTGGTCGCAGTGCTCGGCCTGATGATGGTGGACAAGTGGGATGCGGCCAACATCACCGCCATGCCCGCCGCCGGTGACTGGATGAAGGATGCCATCATCATGCTGCCCTTTACCCTCACCTCTATCCTCTTTATCCAGAGCCTGAGCCCCATGGTGATCTCCTACCGCTCGCGGGAAAAGTCGCTGGAAGTGGCCCGCTTCAAGGCGATGCGCGCCATGAATATCGCCTTCGGCATCCTGTTTGTGGTGGTGTTCTTCTACGCGGTCTCCTTCACTCTGGCCATGGGCCATGATCAGGCGGTCAAAGCCTCTGAAGAGAACATCTCCGCGCTCGCCATGGTAGCCCAGGGGATGCCCGGCCAGACCCTCAAGCTCCTGAGCCTCACCCTCAACATCTTCGCGGTGATGACCGCCTACTTCGGCGTTTACCTCGGTTTCCGTGAAGCCTGTCAGGGTCTGGCGATGAACCTGTTGCGCCGGGTGCTGCCGGAAAACCGCATCAACAAAGGATTGGTAGGCAAAGGGATCATGGTCTTTACCGTCATGCTCTCTTGGGGTGCCATCGTGCTTAACGCACCGGTACTGAGCTTCACCTCCATCTGCAGCCCCATCTTCGGCATGGTGGGTTGCCTCATCCCGGCCTATCTGGTCTATCAGGTACCGGCGCTGCACAAGTACAAGGGCACCTCCCTCTACATCATCATCGTCACCGGCCTGCTGCTCTGCGTCTCGCCCTTCCTGGCGTTCAACTGACGGTTGCAGGCGGATATCCCCTTATCGACCGCGGGTCACCTTCGGGTGGCCCGTTTTCTATTGGTGCGGCTGACGGCGCCCCCGCTCGGAAGTAAAAAGCCAAGGGGATCACAACTTGCAACCGGCCATCACCCAAGGGAGGCCGCTCGGAGTACTATTCAGGCAACACGACTCACGCCCGCACTCCGGTATCGAGGCTTAACATGAAATGGATTTTCAACCCCGCCATCCGGCTGGGCAATCAGCTCTCCTTCAAATACAAATTCCTGCTCTGGTCCTGCCTGATGCTGCTGCCACTGGCCTACAGCATGGCCAATCTGCTGGGGCGGCTGCAGGATGACAACGCGCAGGCCAACCGCGAGCTGGCGGGAGTGGTCAATCTCACCCCCGTGCCCGCTATCGAGCAAGCCCTGCTCACCCATCGCAATCTGGTGACCCGTCACGCCTATGAAGCGGATCCGGTCGGTGATGATCAGGTCAAGGCAGCCGCGCAAGCCGTTGATCAGAGCCTGCAAGCCTTTGCCGACACCAGCCAGAACAACCCCTCCTTTGAGGTGATCCAGCAGGGCTGGGCCGCCCTGCAGAGTGAAGCGGGCAAGCTGGAGGTGGAGCAGAGCAACCTGCGCCACGACAAGCTGCTGACCGAGGTGCGCCACCTCTACAAGCACATCACAGCCAGCAGCAGCCTGATCCAGGATCCGGCGCTCGGTACCTACTACATGGTGATCCTCGCCAGTGAGCGGTTGCCGCAGCTGCGCGACCTGCTGGCTCAGGTGCGGGATCGCGCCGCCACCATCGCCGATTTCGGCCTGTTTCAGGCAGAGGGCTACAGCGGCCTGCGTTTTCGTCTTGATCTTATCAGCGCCACCCTGCAGGAGCTGGAGGCCGATCTGACCCTGCTCTACCAGATTGAACCGGCCTACCGCGCCGAGCTGGGTCAGCAGACCGATGCTCTGATACAGCTGGTGCGTCAGGGGGTCGAGACCATGGAAAACAAGATGATGAAGGATCAGCTGGTACAGCTCTCCACCAAGGAGGTGCAGGCACTGGGGGATAAACTGGACGAGGCCATCACCGCGCTGGCAGGCCAGGTACGCCAGCGGCTGGAGGCCGACCTGCATCAGCGGCTAGCCGCCAACCAACGCCACTTCTGGTGGGTCACAGCGCCGCTGACCGCCAGCTTGCTGCTCTACCTCTACCTGATGATCGGCGCCTATCTCTCCCTGCACGACACCGTAGGGCGGGTGCGTGATATCGCTGCCCGGGTCAACGCCCAGGATCTCAGCCAGCATATCGAGATCGTTGGTCAGGACGAGTTGGCGGCCATCAGCCGGGATTACAACGTGACCCTGGAGACCCTGCGCACCCTGATGCTGCGGGTGCGGGAAAATGGCGTCACCGTGGTGGAGAGCGCCACCGAGATCGAAGCGCGCACCTGCCGCTCGCAGGAGGTGATTGCCGATCAACAAGGGGAGACCCATCAGGTCGCTACCGCCATCAAGGAGCTGGCCGCCACCTCACAAGACATGGCGGGCAACGCCCTGCAAGCCGCCCGCATGACCCAGGAGGCACAGAACGTGGTCGGTCAGGGCGAGGATGTGGTGGAGCGCACCATCAAGGCCATCGACCATATCAACCGCGAAGTGCTGCGCACCGCCGACACCATCGGCCAACTGGAGCAGCAGTGCAGCCAGATTGGCGGCGTCATCAGCGTGATCCGCGGCATCGCCGAACAGACCAACCTGCTGGCCCTCAACGCCGCCATCGAAGCGGCCCGGGCCGGTGAGCAGGGTCGCGGCTTTGCGGTGGTGGCCGACGAGGTGCGATCTCTTGCCAACCGCACCCAAGGGGCTACCGTCGAGATCCAGCAGATGATTGAACAGCTGCAATCCGGCGCCCGCGCCTCGGTCACCGCCATGTCGGCGGCCAGCCATGAAGCGCAGGAGGGGGTCGGGCTGGCGCAGGAGGCAAAGCAGGCTTTTGGCGCCATCACCGAGAAGGTGGATCGAATGGTCGATACCAACGCCATCATCGCCAGCGCCATCGAGCAGCAGGGCGCAGTGGTCAACGAGATCGAACGCAACGTGGTGCGCATCTCCGATGGCAGCGACGAGGCGTTGCAAGTGGCCAACGCCGCCCGCGATGCCGCCCGCCAGATCCACCAGCTCACCGAACAGCTGCGCGCCATGGTACAGAGCTTCGTGCTGTAACAGAGCGCTGACAAGCCGGGCTCAACGTGAGCCCGGCATTATCCCGGTCTCGCATCTCCCGACAACATCTAGGTTGAGCGGATCATTCAGAAAATCGCAGCTCCCACTTGCCGGGCAAACGCCAACAAAGTAGTCTCGAACGAAAACAAAATGCGGCATTCCCGACACGCACTCTCGATGATGTCGAGGGAAACCAAGCCACCTGCGAGCCACAGATTAAAACCAGCGTCACGTCATCTATCACCCGCTTCAAGCGAGGATTTACCCATGGCCAGATACCAGTTTTTTACCATTCCGGCGTCCAATCGGCAGCAATACACCTTTATCGACATGGCATCTCCGACTTTTCTGAGTGAAAAGGCGGCACTGCTGACCCAAGGATTCGAGGTGGAGGAGGACTTTATTGACGCGACCAGTCCACGGGAGGCCGTCGAGAAGTACCAATCCAATTTTCTCTATGTGGCGGATGAGATAGGCAAGTCCGATAGCAGCTACGCCGCGGCCGTCGCCATGCTGGAGATTGGCAAGGGGTTATTTGGCAATAAAACCCGCCGAGATTAGGTGCAGCGGTAAAGAGTGGTGGCCATCGTGGCAACGCGCCCGATGGCCATATGGCAAGACATCAATTCGGTAAGTCAGAAGCGCCCCAGCTGCTGGAGCATCTCGATCAGCTCCTCTTCGCTGCTCGGCTCATAGGCCAGCTGAAGGCTCGGCGCGGCGCCTCCCATCAGCATGTAGACGTTGGTGCTGCAGTGGTCGTAGTGATACCACTTACCGTCGATACAGACGTCGGTATAGCATCTCGGGTCCCTTTTCAGTTCCATATACACATCCTTTTGTTACATCCCATCAACATCACTTCTGACCGTAAAATAACCACCGAGGTTCACGCTTGATGCAGATCAAGGGAAGCGACTGAAAGGGACAGATATCAGCCAGATCTGTGGCCTGCGGATGCCCCGAGCCACCATAGTTATCCGAATGAAGACAGGCCGAGTGCCCCGTCATATCGCCGGATGATCCCCGGTAACAAAAACGGCGCCCGCAGGCGCCGTTTTTCATTTTCCCTCAAAAGCGAGGGGCAAACATAAGGCTTATTCGTCTTCCAGATAGGCGTAGCCTTGCAGGCCCAGCTCCAGCTCGTCGAGCAGGGCTTTGCGAGTGGCATCGTCCAGCGCCGGGTGAGCGGCGATCCGCTGGTAGTTTTCGCGGATCACGGACGGGTCGATGTTGACGTAACGCAGCAGCTGGTCGACGGTGTCGCCACGCACCACGTTGCGAATGTCCATCTTGCCCTCTTCGTCCAGCCACACTTCCGCGCAGTGGGTGTCACCGAACAGGTTGTGCAGATCGCCGAGGATCTCCTGATAGGCACCGACCAGGAAGAAGCCGACGTGGCACTCTTCGTTTTCGCCATAAACCGGCATCGGCAGGGTGCTCTCGACCCCCAGACCGTCAACATAGTGCTCGACCTGACCGTCGGAGTCACAGGTAATATCCATCAGGATACCGCGACGGCTAAGCGGACGATCGAGGCCGGCCAGCGGCATCACCGGGAATACCTGACCGATACCCCAGGCATCCGGCAGGGACTGGAACAGAGAGAAGTTGGCAAAGCACTTGTCCGCAAGCTTTTCACTCAGTTCGTCAGCCAGCGCACGGTGGTTGCGGTTGACCGGGTTGAGCATCTCTTTGAGCGCCAGACAGGTGTTCTGGTGCAGCATCTCGGCCCAGGCACGCTGTTCAAGGTTCAAGAGGCCCATGGTGTACTGGGTATTCACGTCACCCAGATCGGCAACCGAGTCGTGGAAGATCTCCAGCAGGGAGGGATCTTCGCTGCGCAGATCCAGCCAGCCTTTCCACATGTTCTGCAGAATGGTCGGAGCATCTTCGTCCGGCGCGCTGATGTCGTTCATCTCCACACCTTCGGCACCAATGATATTGGTGACCAGCACGGCGTGGTGGGCAGTCAGGGCACGGCCGGACTCGCTGATGATGGTCGGGTGCGGCAGATCGAACTCGCGGCAGACATCGCCGATGCCCCATACCACGTTATTGGCGTACTCGGAGAGGCTGTAGTTGGCGGAGCAGTGGCTCTGGGAACGGGTTCCCTCGTAGTCCACCCCCAGGCCACCACCGACGTCCACGACTTCGATGTTGGCACCGAGGCGACGCAGTTCAGCGTAGAAACGGCCGCACTCGCGGATGCCGCCCTGAATGTCGCGGATATTGGCGATCTGGGAACCCAGATGGAAGTGCAGCAGTTGCAGGCAATCCAGCTTGCCCAGCCCGCGCAGACGCTCGATCAGCGCCAGGATCTGGGAGGCGGAGAGACCAAATTTGGACATGGAGCCACCGCTCGATTCCCACATGCCGGAGCCGGTGGAGGCGAGCTTGGCACGCACCCCGATGTTGGGCTTGATGTTGAGACGAGCTGACTCGTCCAGCACCATTTCCAGCTCGGAGGGCTTCTCCACCACGATGTAGACCTTGTGGCCCATCAGGTTGCCCAAGAGGGCGTGGCGGATATATTCGCGGTCTTTGTAACCGTTGCAGACGATCACCGAGCCTTGCTCATGGTGATGGGACAGCACGGCCAGCAGTTCCGGTTTGGAACCAGCTTCCAGGCCAAGCCGGGGCTTGTCGCTGTAGGACTGGCTGATGGTCTCGATGACACGACGCTGCTGGTTTACCTTGATCGGGTAAACGCAGAGGTAGTCCCCTTCATAGCCAGACTTCTCGATGGCCTGACCAAAGGCGTTGAACAGCGCATCGACCCGACTCTTGAGGATGTCAGGGAAGCGCAGCAACACGGGGGTGGTCAGCCCGGACTGACGCAACTGTTCGATGGCGTCAGAGAGCACGATATGCGCGTCAGGGCGTGATTTGTCGGGGGCGACGGTCACATGACCGGCGTCATTGATATTGAAAAAACCCGCACCCCAGTAGGGAACGTTGTAGACCTTCAAGGAGTCCTTGCTGGACCAGTTAGTCATGGGCTATGCCTCGCAAATGAGCGACCCAAAGTCGCCTTCGTTACCCTCAATCACATCCAGACCATCTAGTGCAGAGTACGGCGAGCGCTGCTATCACGAGACGCAGCCACCCAAACCAACCCTTTGCACATCGCGGCAAGCCAGAGGCTGCCTGGTGGATCTTGGGGAAGTAACGAGTCTTGATGTGGGGCTGGTGGCTTTACATCAAGCTCAACGGTATGCGGTGCCACTATGCCGTAGCGCCGCGGTACTTTGATGACAGACGACATCAGCCACGCCGTCAGTTCATCATTCGGCAGCGATCCCGACAGAAGGAGAGGGTTCCAAGGAAGAGAAGCGAAGGCGCCAGCACGCATGCGTGTTGATAGACGACAACAACCACAGCCCACCTCACCATCAGTGACCGCCCATGACAAGGGAAGATGATGAGCCGGTGGCCCACTCGGTCAAATGAAGGATGAGAGTCTGTTGTTCTCCCTGATACCGGAGCCTAACCGGTATTAAAGAAACCATTCCCCAGCAGTGTCTGTCGTTTCTGCGTGCCTCGCCCTATAGGCGTATGATCGGTCGGGTTTCTGGCGGCTCTGCCTGCTTCAGGGTTGCCCTTGGATCGGCGCGGAGTGTACACACTTACCGCGGGCAGTGACAATAAAAAATAGTGTTCAAAATCCCCTTTTAATAAGTCGATCAAATCTTGCTGGCGGGCAGGCGGGCTCTGGGATGGCGCAGGTTATGCGACAGCCCGGTTTCCCCTTGAAAAGTGTGTGAAAACGCCATGATTGGGCTGACGCCTTGCTGTGCGGTCGCTGAGGGGAATTTGGTCGCCACCGCCAGCGCCTAAATATCGCAATAAATGCCACATTTATGCGATCTCCCTCCCGGACGTTGCCCCGCGCGCCGCACATTCGCCGCTCTTCCCTTGCGTCAAAAAATGGGAAAAACCTGCGCTGACGCAATGAGTGCCCCGCACGGATTGGCCACAATGACCGCTCACAATCGGTTAGAGGCTGACTAATGGATACCCTGCTTGAGCGTTTTCTGCGTTACGTAACTTTTCATACCCGCTCCGATGAGACCAATCCAGCCTGCCCCAGCAGCGAAGGCCAACTGATCTTTGCCCGTGCCCTGCAAGAAGAGATGAAGGCGCTGGGGCTAACCCGGGTCACCCTGGATGAGCACGGCTACCTCACCGGCTGCCTGCCGGGCAACCAGCCGGACGCCCCCGCTATCGGCCTGATTGCCCACATGGACACCGCCGACTACGAGGCGGAGCACGTAGTACCGCAAATCATCGAAAACTATCAGGGCGGCGACATCTGCCTTGGCAAGGGTGACGAGGTGCTCGCCATTCGTGACTACCGCTTCCTGAAAAACTACCTGGGTCAGGATCTCATCACCACCGACGGCACCACCCTGCTTGGTGCCGACGACAAGGCGGGCATCGCCGAGATCCTCACTACCATCGACCACCTGCAGGCCCACCCCGAGATCCCCCGCGGCGATATTTGGGTCGGCTTTACTCCGGATGAGGAGATTGGCCGTGGCGCCAACCTGTTCCCGCTGGAGAGATTCCCGGTCAAGTGGGCCTATACCGTGGATGGCGGCGAACTGGGCGAGCTGGAGTATGAAAATTTCAACGCCGCCAGCGCCACGGTTCGTTTTATCGGCAATAACGTCCACCCCGGCACCGCCAAGGGGAGCATGATCAACAGCCAAACCCTGGCCGCCCGCTTCCACGCCGCCATGCCAGCCGACGAGACCCCGGAGTGCACCGACGGGTATGAGGGCTTCTTCCATCTGGCCCAGATGAGCGGCACCGTGGAGGAGAGCACCCTGCACTACATCATCCGTGACTTCGACGACGAGCACTTCGCCGCGCGCAAAGCCGAGATGCAGAACCGGGTGGCCGCCCTGCAGGCCGAGTATCCGAAGGCCCGCATCGAGCTGACCCTGACCGACAGCTACCGTAACATGCGCAGCCAGATCGAGCCGCACATGCATATCGTCGAGCTCGCCAAGGCCGCCATGGAGGCCGCCGACGTGGTGCCGAAGATCAAGCCCATTCGCGGCGGTACCGATGGCGCCCGTCTCTCCTTTATGGGTCTGCCCTGCCCCAACCTCTTCACCGGAGGCCACAACTTCCACGGCAAGCACGAGTTCATCCCGCTGCAATCCATGGAGAAATCGGTCGCCACCCTGGTGGAGCTGGTGCGCCTCACCGCGGCTTGGCGCGGCTAATCGAGTCGCTATCCTTACCACGACCACCGAGGGGGGGAGCCGGTTAACCGGCTCCCCCCTTGCTATCTGGCCATCACCCATCAAGAAAGGGAAACCGGGGAGGGTCGCTCAGGAGCAACTGGCCGCCGCTGCCATCAAACTGTCATCCCGCTGACATGTCGCGGGAACAGTGTCACATCATGCTGGGAGCAACGGATCGCCGGAGCCCCCCAGATGTTCACTATCGATACCCTGCTGACCCAGCACTTCCCCCGCCTGCTTGGCTACCCCCTGCTCACCCCGCTGTTAAAGCGGCTGCTGGGCTGGCTGCTCAACGAACGTGCCTTTGCCGACTTTGCCGCCCGCTACCCGCACCTGCGCGGCCTCGACTTTGTCGAGCAGGCGCTGACCCAGCTCGATTTCGACTATCGGGTCAGCGAGGCGCAGCTGGAGCATATTCCCGCCAGCGGCCGGGTCATTCTAGTCGCCAACCACCCCATCGGCTCGCTGGACGGACTGGCGCTGCTGCAACTGCTCGGCCGCATCCGCCCCGATGTGAAGATCGTCGCCAACCAGCTGCTGGCCCAGCTCGCGCCGCTGCGCCCTTTGCTATTGCCGGTGGACAATATGGAGGGCAAGACCGATCGACAGGCCATCCTCGCCATGAACGAACACCTCGCCCATGAAGGGGCACTGGTGATCTTCCCCGCAGGCGAAGTCTCGCGGCTTGGCCTCAAGGGGGTGAAAGATGGCCCCTGGCAGGCAGGCTTTATCAAGCTGGCCCAGCGCACCCGCACCCCGCTGGTGCCCATCCATCTGGGAGGGCGCAACAGCCTCTGGTTCTATCTCGCCTCCTGGCTCAACAAGCCCGCCTCCGCCCTATTGCTGGTGCGCCAGCTGTTTCGCCAGCAGGGGCAGACCCTGCCGGTGACCATAGGAGCGCGCATTCCGCTCGGCAGTTTTCAGGAGCTGCCCGCCAAGACGGCGGCGCGGCTGGTGCGCAACCACCTCTACCGGATTGGCCGTGGCAAGGCGGGACGGCTGCAGACCGAGGCCCCCATCGCCCTGCCGGGGGATCGCCGCCAGCTCAAACAGGCCATCGAAAGCTGCGAACAGCTCGGCACCACCCCGGATGGTCAGGGGATCTACCTCTACCGCCGCCACGAACTGAGCCACTCGGTGATCCTGCGCGAGCTGGGGCGACTGCGGGAGATCGCCTTTCGCGCAGTGGGGGAAGGGTCTGGCAAGCGGCGGGATCTCGATGGTTTTGACAACGACTATCACCACCTGATCCTCTGGGATCCGGCCCGACTCGACATTATCGGCGCCTACCGCTTTGCCCCGGTGGCGGAGCTGCTGGCCAGCAAGGGGAAGGATGGCCTCTACAGCCACACCCTGTTCGGCTTTGAGGATAAGTTGCTGCCCCGGCTGGAGCAGGCTATCGAGCTTGGCCGCAGCTTTATCCAGCCCGCCTACTGGGGCAAGCGGGGGCTCGATTATCTCTGGTTCGGCATCGGTGCCTATCTGGCCCGCTATCCCCGCTACCGCTACCTGTTTGGCCCGGTGTCGCTCTCCGGCAGCCTGCCGCCGGCGGCCAAGGATCTGCTGGTGAGCTTCTACCGCCAGCACTTTGCCCCCGAGCTGGCGCTGGCCCCCTCCCGCCGTCCCTACCCCGAGACGCAGCCTCTGTTCGAAGGGGTGGATTACGGCGCCGATCTCAAAGCACTCAAGGCCCGTCTCGACAATCTGGGCTGCGCCATCCCCACCCTCTACAAGCAGTACTCCGAGCTGTGCGAGCCGGGCGGGGTGCAATTTATGGACTTTGGTATCGACCCCGACTTCAACCACTGCATCGATGGCCTGGTGTGGGTCGATGTGAGCCGCATCAAGCCCCACAAGCGGGCCCGCTATATCGGCAGTCATCTGGCCGAGCCGCGCTCATAGCCCTGCAGGCGCCAGGCAAACAGCCAAAGGCAAAAAAGGAGAGAGAGGCCATCGCCTCCCTCTCCTTTAGCTCTCATGCTCAGCACCTTTTCGAGGCGCTCGGCCCATCTGGCGTTACTCGGCAGCCTTGCGATCCGAGTGGCCGAGATCCCGCTCAGGGGCGATAACATCGCGCACCCGCTGCTTGATCTCCTTGGCCTCGGGGAAGCCGTCATCGACCACCCGATCCCACACCTGCACCCCGTTCACCAGAATGCGGAACTCCCCCTTGCTGGCCGGCACCAGCGCCACCTCCCCCAGATCGCTGTCAAAGGTGGAAAGCAGCTCCTGCGCCAGCCAGGCGGCGCGCAGCATCCAGCGACAGAGGGTGCAGTAGCGGATTTCGATGCGGGGTTTGCTGATCAGGGTTTCAGACTCGGTCATGAGTGACTCCATAAAAAAGCGGCCAATGGCGGGAAATGGCGTACCGCCACCCAATGGCCAATCCCGGTTCGGTCAAATCAGCGCTGATCAACCCCATGAAAATCGGCCAGCCAATGGCGGGCAATGGTACGCATCGCCGATTCTGGCAGCTCGAACAGGCCGGGAGCAAGAGGGCCTGCCGCCAGCATCCGGATCCCTTCCATGATCTCCGCCAGCACCAGATAGACATATTCGCCAATCACGGCGCCATGGACGAAGTTGACCGCCTCGCCCCGGTTGAGCAGGTAGATCTGGGTACCATCCGGCCGGTTGAGGGCCAGCACATGGGGGCACACCTCTTCGCTCGGCCACGGCAACTGGGCCAGCGAGAAGGCAAACTCGTCATCGGCCGAGGTGACCGAGGCGACCATGGTGCCGGGGCGCAGCGCCTGCAGATCCGCCAAATCCAGTGAGCCGTTGCCGGTAGAGCAGATCACCAGCTCGGCGCGGCTCAAGGCTTCAGCCTTGGTGATCAAGCGAAAACCGTGAGAGAGCGCTTCGACCTGTCGCAGCACATCGGTCTCCACCAGCCCGAGATGGAGGTTGCGACAGCGCAGGTCGCGGGCGATGCTGCGCCCCACCTTGCCATAGCCAAACAGCACGGCTTCGCAGACGTTGAAAGTACGGTTGAGGTTACGAGCCAGCGACTCCGCGGAGTAGACCACGCTCAAACCAATCTGGATATCCTCGGCCTGCTTGAGGGGGCTGCGCGCCACCGACACCACCGGAGTCGCCAGCACCTCCTGTTCATAGCGTTGATGGCCGTTCTCGGTCATCTCCACCACCCCGAGGAAACGGGGGCCGAAGTATTCACTCAAGATCACCTGGGTTTTGGCAAAGTAACCGCCTATATCGAGGATCAGCAACCGCTCGTGGGGGGCCACCAGCGGCGCAATCTGCTGGATGAGACTGTCGGGTTCATTGGTCCAGCGCCGGTTGAGGGGCAGCACCGGATAGTGCTGGGATACCCACTCCAGGGTCGGACCGTGTACCGATTTCGGTTTGGGCAAAATGGCGCCAATCCGTCCAATCTGACCGAGAGCGTCGATAAAACGGGGGCGATCGGGAAGCAGGTGAGTGACCAGCAGAATGCAGAGACCATCGATACGTCCCTGTCCGGTGAAATGGCGAAAAAACAGATGCTCAGATCCTTGACTGCGCAACTGTGGCCTCCTTATGTGCCGCAAAGCAGGCAAACAGAACCCGGCGCGGCCGGGTTCTGTGTGTGTCCAAATAAAATGAAAATCCTTTTTATCTGAAACACATAGGGGGCTCAATCATTATCTACCAAGAGTATGAGCGAGTATGCAAAAATGGCGCCATTTGACCATTTTCCACACAAGTATCAGTACAAAGAAGCAGCAGGCCAGACCCACCATAGGCTGAGCCCGGTTCCCGCGGCAGCGAGCAGGATCAGCCCACTCCAACGCACTGGCCAGGGTTTGTCACGTAACGCCCACTCCAGCAGCGGCAGCAACCAGACCGGCAGCAACACCACCAGCGGCACCTCCACATATTGCCAGGCCAGCATCTGGACGAAGGCGAGGGCCAGCGCCAGACCGGCTGGGGCTACCTTGATGCCAACAAAGGTGGCAAGCAGGGCGCGAAAACCGGCGAAAGCGGCCAGCGCACCGGCCAACTGGGCAATCAGCAGGCTACCATCGATGCCGATCACCAGCGCCAGCCAGATAAAGCCGAGGGCAAACCCGAGCCCCTCGCGGCTATCACAGCGCAAGGTGCTCCAGCCAAACCAGAGGATGGCGGGCAGTAGCGCCAGCCAGATCCCGGGTTCGCTCGCCAGTACCGAGGCCAATCCCTGCCACCACACCAGCGCACTGAACACCGCAAAGAGCAGCAGTGAACCGCGCAGATCGTTCACCTGAGCCGCAATGGCGGGCACCAGCAGGGTCAGCGGCAGCCACTGCCACGCCTTGGCCGGAATACCATAGAGACCGCCGAGCAATGAGCCCACCAGCCAGAGCGCCAGCGCGCCCCACAGATAACCCAGTCGCGGCCAGCGCCACGATAGCAAAGCGGCTCCCAGAGGAGCCGCCAGGGTTTGCAGCAGAAGTTCCGCGCCCATTACTTGCGCACGCCTTCGACAAACAGGTTGATGTTCATCTCGTCCGGAATGCCGGGCAGCATGTAGCTCACGCCAAAGTCACTGCGCTTGATGGTGGTGGAGGCGTTGAAGCCGCTGCGGTAGCCGCCCCAGGGATCCTTGCCCTCACCGATCTTGACCAGATCGAAGGCCACTTCCTTGGAGACACCGTGCAGAGTCAGGGTCCCTTTCAGCACGCCTTTATCCTTGGTGCCCTCGTAAGCGGAGCTGACGAAGGTCATCTTGGGATACTGCTTCACGTCGAGGAAGTCCGGACTGCGCAGGTGCTTGTCGCGGGCCTCGTGATTGGAGTCGACGCTGGCGGCATCCACTTCAAAGCTCGCCTTGGCGGCCGCCGGGTTGGCGTCATCCATGCTGAAGGTGCCGCTGAAGGTGTTGAAGCGACCCACCAGCTCGGAGAAGCCCAGGTGACCCACCTTGAACTGCACCGTGGTGTGCGCCGCATCCACATCGTAATCCGCCGCCATCAGAGGGGTAACCATAAACAGGCAGGAGGCCAGCAGAGCCTTGGTCATTTTCATCCGTTCGTTCCTTCATCTTGGGGTTCACATCAGTGGTTAAAATGCTAACCTCGTTCTGAAGATGAATAATCAGTGATTTATTAAATTCATTATTTACTGAGGATGGAAAATGGACCAGATCGCCGCCATGCGTACCTTTATCAAGGTGGTGGAGTGCCAGAGCTTTACCAAGGCCGCCAACCAGCTCGGCATCTCGGTCGCCATGGCCTCCAAGCTAATGCAGCAGCTGGAGGAGTCCCTCGCCACCCGGCTGCTGTCGCGCACCACCCGTCAGGTCAATCCCACCGAAGCGGGCCAGTTCTACTACCAGCGCTCCCTCGCCCTGCTGGCGGAGTTGGAAGAGACCCACAGCCAGCTGACCCACCACAACCAGCAGCCGAACGGTACCCTCAAGCTCTCGGTGCCGATGGATTTTGGCTATCTGCACCTCTCCCCCGCCCTGCCGCTGTTTCGCCAGCGCTTTCCCGATCTCAAGCTCGATATCGAGTACAGCGACCGGCGGGTCGCGCTGGTGGAAGAGGGGTTCGATCTGGCGCTGCGGATCGGCCACCTCAGCGACTCCTCGCTGGTGGCGCGCCAGCTTGCCACCATTCGGGTCGAGCTTTGCGCCAGCCCCGCCTATCTAGCGCGCAAGGGCAGACCGGAAAAACCCGAGGATCTCAAGCAGCACGACTGTCTGATCTACACCCTGACCCAGCCGGAGTGGCACTTCAAACGGGGAAACGAGCAGCAGAGCATCCGGCCACAGGGGCCGCTGCGGGCCAACAACGGGGTGGCGCTGACCCGCGCCGCTTGTGATGATCAGGGCATCATATTGCAGCCCACCTTTATCGTGGGGGAGGCCCTGCGGTCAGGACAGCTGGTCAGCCTGCTGCCGGAGTGGGACAAGGGAGAGGTGGGACTTTATGCGGTCTATCCGCACCGCCGCTTCGTCTCGGCCAAGGTGCGCTGCTTTATCGAGTTCGTGCAGGAGCGCTATCTCGCCCCGCAACAGTGGGATGCGACGACCTGATGGTCAACGCTGACGGTTTGCTCTGACTTTCCGGCCTGCTGGCCCGGCAGACAACCTAACGTTGGCTGGGGGCCGCTGCGGGGGCGAGCGTTGCCAGCAGACGCGCCTGCTCGAGGCTTAACTGCCAGCGTGGCAAACGGGTGCGTATCACCGACAACTGCTGTTCACTGAAGGCATAGGGGAGCGCCACTTCAATCTCGGGGCAGTCAAACATGGCGGCCAGCTGCAGGATCAAAATAAGGTTTGCCTCGTCGGTCTTGTGCTTGTTGACCCGTTTGCGGATCTCGTGGCGCAGCTGGGTTTCGGGATCCTGGGTCATCGCCTGCCAGCCGAAACCAAACAACGGCACCAGCGCGCTGACAATCCCCAGCGCCGTCATCGGCTGCCTGGGGGGATGATAGAGTGCGTTGAGATCCAGCCGAACAGGATTCTGACGAACCTCACCCTCACCAAATAAAATCGTTTTCGTCATTGGATTACCCGTTATATTCCACTAGACTGCGCCGCATATTTTACCCAGATATGCCAACGAGGTGCTGATGCTAAGCGATATCGAGATCTCCCGCCAGTCCCCCCGTCTCTCAATCCACGCGCTGGCCGAACGCCTCGCCATCCCCCAGCACCTGCTCAGCCCTCATGGCCACTACAAAGGCAAGCTCAGCCTCGACCTGCTCACGTCTCAACCCACACAGCGCGGCAAGCTGGTACTGGTGAGCGCTATCACCCCGACCCCGCTCGGTGAAGGGAAAACGGTGACCACCCTTGGCCTCTCCATGGGGCTCAACCATATCGGCCAGCCCAGCATCGCAACCATCCGCCAACCGAGCCTCGGGCCGGTATTCGGGGTCAAGGGAGGGGCCGCTGGTGGCGGCCACGCCCAGGTGGTGCCGATGGAGGAGATGAACCTCCACCTCACCGGCGATTTTCACGCCCTGACGGCGGCCCACAATCTGGCGGCGGCAGCCCTCGATGCCCGCCTGTTCCATGAGCGTAAACTCGGCGACCAGTTCAGCGCCAAAACCGGCCTGCCGCGGCTCGATATCGATGCTGACAACATTCTCTGGCCACGCACCCTCGACATGAATGACCGCGCCCTGCGCCACCTCACGATTGGACAGGGGGGCGCTGCCGATGGTGTGGAGCGCAGCGATCGCTTCGTCATCACCGCCGCCTCCGAACTGATGGCCATTCTGGCGCTGGCAAGCGATCTCAAGGAGCTGCGCGCTCGTATTGGCCGCATCCAGCTGGCCCGCGATATCCACGGCAAGCCCATCACCGCCGAACAGTTGGAAGTGGCGGGCGCCATGACGGTGCTGCTCAAAGATGCGCTGCAACCGACCCTGATGCAGACCACCGAGCAGACGCCGGTGCTGGTGCACGCCGGCCCCTTTGCCAACATCGCCCACGGCAACTCCTCGGTGATCGCCGATCGCATCGCCCTTGGCCTGACCGACTATGTGGTGACCGAAGCGGGTTTTGGCTCCGACATGGGGCTGGAGAAGTTCTTCAACATCAAGAGCCGCCAATCCGGTATTACCCCCGCCTGCGTGGTGCTGGTGGCCACGGTGCGCGGCCTCAAGGCCAACAGCGGCCTGCTCGATATCCGCCCGGGCCAGCCGCTGCCAGCCAGCCTGCAAGGGGAAGATCTGCCGACCCTCAAGCAGGGCTGCGCCAACCTCGCCTGGCATATCCGGAACGCCCGCCGCTACGGGGTGCCGGTGGTGGTCGCCATCAACCGCTTCCCCACCGACAGCGAGGCCGAACTGGCGCTGCTGGCCCATGAAGCGCAGCAAGCCGGTGCCTGTGGCGCGGCCATCTCCAACGCCTTCACTCAGGGTGGTGCCGGTGCCAGCGAGCTGGCCCGCGCCGTGGTGGCCGCCTGCGAGCAACCCGGCAAGGTGAAACTGCTCTACCCCGATGAGATGAGCCTCGACGGCAAGCTGGCGACCCTGGTGGAGTGCGGCTACGGCGGCCGCGGAGTGCAGCTCTCCGACAGAGCGCGCCAGCAGCTGGCGCAACTCTCCGCCGAAGGGTGGGATCACTTGCCCATCTGCGTAGCCAAGACGCCGCTCTCCATCAGCCACGACCCAGCCCTCAAAGGGGTACCGACCGATTTCGAGGTGCCCATCGACGAGGTGAAGCTCTGCGCCGGTGCCGGGTTCGTCTATGCGCTGGCGGGCCCCATCATGACCATGCCGGGGCTGGGCAGTCTGCCTGCCTATCGCCATATCGATATCGATGAGAACGGCGAGATAGTCGGCCTGAGCTGAGCCCTTCCACAACGCCAGAAACAACAAGGCCCAGCCAATTGGCGGGGCCTTCTGTTATCCATGCATCAACCCTTAGAGGGTGAAGCGCTGGGTCATATGGTGCAGGGTGTTGGCCAGCTTGCTCAGCTCGACGCAAGCCTGGGCGATCTGATGAGCGCCCTGGGCATTCTCGTCAGCGGCATTGTGAATGTTGACGATGCTGCGGTTGAGCTCTTCGGTCACCGCGTTCTGCTCTTCGGTGGCGGTGGCGATCAGGGTGTTCATGTCGGTGATGCGCACCACGGCACCGTTGATGGTCTCGATACTGGTACCAGCATCCCGTGCCAGACCGACACTCTCCTGCATCTGGTGACGACTCAGCTGCATGGCGTTGCCCGCCTCGGCGGCGCGGCTCTGCAAGAGCTCGATCATCTTGCTGATCTCGGCGGTGGAGTCCTGGGTACGCTGGGCCAATGAACGCACTTCATCCGCAACGACCGCAAAACCACGACCCTGCTCACCGGCACGGGCCGCTTCGATGGCGGCGTTAAGGGCCAGCAGATTGGTCTGACCGGCGATATCGCGGATCACATCCAGCACCACGCTGATGTTGGCGCTGTCGGCCTCCAGCTGCTGCACCACTATGCCCGCCTGTTCAATCTTGACCGACACCTCTTCGATGCTGGTAATCGAGCTGCGCACCACTTCGCTGCCAGCAGCGGAGGTGCGGGAGGCATCCTTGGCGGCGCTCATGGCATCCGTGGTGTTGCGGGCTACTTCGTTGACGGTGGACTGCATCTCATTCATGGCAGTCGCCACCTGGGAGACTTCGTTCTGCTGGATGGCCATGCCGCTGGCAGACTGGCTGGAGATGGCGCTCACCTCCTCCACCGCACTGCTGAGTTGGCTCACGGAGCCAGCGATCTCGCTCACCAGATCGGAGAGGGAGCCCTGCATCCGGTTGATGGCGGAACCCAGCTGGCCCAGTTCGTCGCGGTTGAAGCGGCTGTCGCGGATCCACTGCTGCAGTTCGCCCTGACCCAGATCGCCATTGGCAATACGCTGGGCCTGACGGGCCAGCATGATCAGCGGGTCGCGGATCTGGCGAGTCAGTACCACTGAGAGCACCACCACAAGGATCAGGCCAATCACCAGCGCGATGGTAACGCTCAGCTTGGCGGAGTCGTAGGAGGCAACCACAACCTTGCGCGACTCGGTCGCATAACCGTGGTTAATGCGAATAAGATCCGCCACCGACTTGTGCAGGTTGTTGTAGAGGGGGATCCCCTGCTCCATGAAGACGCTCTGGGCCTCGCTCATCAGGCCGCTATCCTGCAACTGCTTAACCTGCTGGTGCAGGGCCAGGTAGCTTGCCCAGTCGGACTTTACGATATCGAAAGTGCGACGCTCTTCAACATCCTGCGCCCAGATGGTCTTGTCATGGTCGATCATCTGCTGTTTGAGTCGTTCCACCAACTGCGCGGCCATGGTGCGGTACTCGGCACGCTTCTGGGGATCAGCGGCGACCAGAAACAGACCAAGCTCATAACGACGCAACTCGCTGATGCTGTCGCCAATGTCATTGGTGCGGTTGACGGCAGGCAGGATGCTGTCGGTAAAACCGATAGCCGCCCGGTTCATGTTGCTGAACTCCAGCAACGAGAAGCCGCCGATAAAGGCGACCATCAAACCGAGCACTGCAAAGCCGGCGGTGAGCTTTTTACCTATGGTCATGGAACTGGTATTCATGGGATATCCTGGTGGTCGTTAAATTCGTAGCACTCGTCCGGTTCACGCCCTCCTGGCATGAACTATCTGGCCACTTGTTCAGTGGCGCACCATCCAACCTTGATGAATATCTCTGAATTCCATGAGCGGCAGCGAGAGCCGTGAGGGGGCGCTAGAGTAACCGGATCGTGGCGGTTCGGAAAGAGTCTGTCCGGTTACTTTTTGTAAGGTGAAAGCGAGGTTTTTTTCGTGTTCGATTAAATATATCGCTCAGATGAATAAATCGAAAAAATGCATAACGTTTGCATAGGGCAAGCCACGCGGGCCAAGCAGTGGCAGACCGCCACTCTCATCCTGAACCAATGAAAAACGCCAGCAATGGCAGCTGGCGTCTCGTTTATTCAGCATGGCGGTTACAAAACAACCGCCATCTTATCCGCGCAGGCCACCGAGAAATTCGGCCCGGGTATCGGGCTGGGTCTTGAAGACACCGCCGAGGGAGGTGGTGGTGGTGTAGGAGGTGGAGTCCATCACCCCCCGCGCCTTGACGCAGTAGTGGGTCGCCTTGATGCTGATAGCCACGTCCTTGGTACCTAGCAGGGTCTGCAGCGCCAGCAGGATCTGCTGGGTCAGCCGCTCCTGCACCTGGGGACGACGGGCGAAGAACTGCACGATGCGGTTGATTTTCGACAAGCCAATCACCTTGCCGCGAGGGATATAGGCCACATGGGCCATGCCATCGATGGTGACGAAGTGGTGTTCGCAGGTGCTGGTGAGGCTGATGTCCCGCACCATGATCATCTCGTCCACCTGCATCTTGTTCTCGATCACCGTCACCTTGGGGAAGGTGGAATAATCGAGGCCGGAGAAGATCTCGTTGACGTACATCTTGGCGATGCGGTGCGGTGTCTCGGCCAGACTGTCATCGGCCAAATCCAGCCCCAGTGTCTCCATGATGGAGCGCATATGGCCTTCGATCTTCTCCCGCTTCTGCTGACTGTTCAGCTCGTTGGCAACCAGGGGGGTTTCCAGTCCCTGGGCTTCGAGGGCAGCCCTGACCAGCAAGGCTTCCGGACTTAAGGTTGTCATTGTCTTTTCTCCCACGCTCAGGGACTGTGAGGGCTGCTCAAGGAGCAACACCCTATGTTATGGCGGCGCACAGGGCCGACGGTATCGCTGTAATGGTCACCACACAGGATGTGACGGCCATCTGTTATGGCGGCATAGTAAACGGCCATTGCCGCCAAGATTCAAGTCAACTTGTGCGTCACCTCATACTTTATGGCCATCTACCCCCGTTTTTGCGCCGATTACCCCGAGATTCCCTCGAGATAACCTGCCCATCCCCGGGGAATTTTGTGATAATCCCGCCTTCAATCATAGAAAGAGGTCATGACGATGGGATTTGATACCAGCGGACTACTCCCCTTAAGCGATGCCCTGCAAGGGATGCTGGAACAACTTGCCTGCTGCTGCGACACCGAGCAGTTGCCCCTGCCTGATGCCCTTGGCCGGGTACTGGCCTGTGATATCGCCTCCCCCCTCGCCGTGCCCCCCTTCGACAACTCTGCCATGGACGGTTATGCCGTACGCCTTGCGGATCTCGCCAGCGGCACCCCGCTCATCATGGCGGGCAAAGCGTTTGCCGGTCAGCCCTATCAGGGTGAATGGCCCGCCGGCCACTGCGTGCGGATCATGACCGGCGCCCCGGTACCGGCTGGTACGGATGCAGTGGTGATGCAGGAAGAAACGCAGGCCGACGGCGATCGGATCACTTTTCTGGCACAACCCGAACCGGGCCAGAATATCCGCCGCGCCGGCAGCGATATCGGCAAGGGCGCCTGCGTGCTGCCAGCCGGTACTCGCCTCACCCCGCGCGAAATGCCACTGCTGGCCTCCCTCGGCGTGGCTACCGTCACGGTGCGTCGCCCGCTGAAAGTGGCCATCTTCAGCACCGGTGATGAGCTCAAACCGGTTGGTACCCCGCTCGCCCACGGCGATATCTATGACTCCAACCGCTATGGCGTACGGGCCATGCTGGCGCGCATGGGCTGCGACTGCCTCGACCTTGGCATCATCCCCGACGATCCCGCCCAGCTACGCGCCGCCTTTATCCGCGCCGACGAAGAGGCCGATGTACTCATCACCACCGGCGGCGTCTCGGTGGGGGAAGCGGACTTCACCAAACAACTGCTGGACGAGCTCGGCGAGATTGGCTTCTGGAAGCTGGCCATCAAGCCGGGCAAGCCGTTTGCTTTTGGCCGTCTGCCCCGCGCCTGGTTCTTCGGCCTGCCGGGCAACCCCGTCTCCGCCATGGTCACCTTCGATCAGCTGGTGCAACCGGCGCTGGCCAAGCTGGCGGGCCAGCACTTCGAGCGCCCGCTCCAGCTGCAAGCCATTGCGGCCGAGCCACTCAAAAAGAGCCCGGGCCGACTCGACTTCCAGCGCGGCATCCTGAGTCAGGGACCGAACGGCCTCGAGGTGCGCAGCACCGGCTCGCAGGACTCCGCCGTGTTCAGCTCCCTGTCGCGAGCCAACTGCTACATAGTTCTTGAACGGGAACGGGGCCGCGTCGCCGCGGGCGAGACGGTGACCGTGGAGCCATTCGGGGGATTGCTGCTGTGAGCGAGATCCTGAGCGACGCCGAACTGCTGCGCTACAACCGCCAGATCATCCTCAAATCCTTCGACTTCGAGGGACAGGAGGCGCTCAAGCAGGCCCGTGTGCTGGTGATCGGCGCCGGTGGCCTTGGTTGCGCCGCCAGCCAGTATCTGGCGGTGGCCGGGGTTGGCCAGCTCACCCTGGTCGATTTCGACAAGGTGGAGCTCTCCAACCTGCAGCGTCAGGTGCTGCACAACGATGAGCGCATCGGTCACTACAAGGTGGACTCAGCAGCGCAGTCGCTTCGTGCCCTCAACCCCTGGCTCAAGGTGGAGACCCACGCTGCCGTGGCCGATGAGGCGCTGCTCGATACCCAGCTGCCCCGACATCAGTTGGTGCTCGATTGCACCGACAACCTGGCCATTCGCAACCTGCTGAATCAAAAGGCACGCCAGCACAAGGTGCCGCTGGTCAGTGGCGCCGCAATCCGGCTGGAGGGACAGCTATGCAGCTTCACCTGGCAGGAAGATGAACCCTGCTACGCCTGCCTCAGCGCCCTGTTTGGCGAGCAGGCCCTCACCTGCGTCGAAGCCGGTGTACTCGCCCCCGTGGTGGGATTGGTGGGCAGCCTGCAAGCACTGGAAGCTATCAAGCTCTTGGCAGGCATGGGCAAAAGCTACAGCGGCCGCCTGCTGATGATCGACGGCCTGAGCGGCACCTTCCGCGAGATGAAGCTGCCCAAGCGCCCCGACTGCCCCGTCTGCTCCCATCCTTGACGCAAACGGGATCAAAAAAGCCGAACCCTGTGGTTCGGCTTTTTGGTACCTGCACCTAACAACCCCTTCCTCAATGGGTCGTGAGGATCCGTTGCAACAGGTGATTAAAGCCCGATGGGTCTTCCGCAGGCCAGGCGTGGTGGCCGTTGGGGGTGTGGATGGTGGCGTTGGGCAAGGCGGCAAACTGCTCTACCCGTTTGGCCAGCGGCAGGTAGTCGTGACTGGTGGAGATGATGGCCACCGGCTGCCAGATGGCGCCAAGCCGGGCGCGTACCGACCAGCCGGGTAACGCCTCCAGCAGCGCCTTGTAGGTTTTCTTTTTATTGCGCACGAAACGCAGCCGGAAGGTGTGGCGCACCTGTGCCAGATCCGGGCCCGGGAAGAGCTCGCGTCCCAGCCACCAGGCGAGCGGGCGCATACCGAACCAGCGCAGCCACTTGAGGCGCTGGGCGTAACGCTCCTGCTCTTTGGGGCTCTCCAGCAGAAACTCGCTAAAACCGTTGACCAGCACCAGCCCCTGCACCTTGTGGGGCAGTTGCAGCGCCAGCTCCAGCGCTACCATGGCCCCGAGCGACAATCCGACAACCCAAGCGGGCTCCGGCTGCTCGTCGAGCCAGTTCACCACATCGGCTGCCAGGGTCGCCACATCGAACGGCCCCTCCTGCATGCTCTGGCCGTGGCCGCGCAAGTCCAGCGCCACCACCCGGTAGTGTTCGGAAAACCGTTCGATCTGCGCCTGCCAGTCGAGGCTGGAGGAGCCCAGCCCGTGCAGCAGCAACAGCAAAGGGCCCTCCCCCGCACTGCGCAGGGCAAGACCGTTGGATTTCATCACCTGATTGCGGCGCATCAGTTCGTTGCCTCTCGACTCATCCGCTGAACCATCCTGATTTTCTGCCTCTTCTGCAATCCGCTCAACCCTCGCTGACCAGGCTCACCGCCTTGATGTAGGCGTAGATCTGCTGGTTCGGGGCGAGCGCCAGCCGTCTGGCGGAGCGGCTGGTGATCCGGGCCAGCAGTATCTGCTCACCCAGCGCCAACTGCAACAGGGTCTGGCCGGGACGTACCTCGCGCACCGCCAGCAGACGGGTGACGAGACAGTTGGAGAGACTGGAGTGCTCGATGGGGGCGGTAGCGATCACCACATCGCGCCCCGCCACCTTGATCTGCAAGGGGCCGCTCTCGTCCGGAACATGGGTCATGGTGACCCGCAGCTGCTGCTCACCGAGTTGCAGGGTCGCCATCTGCTCGCCGTCATCATAGTGGGCCAAGGTGGCATTCAGCATCACCCCGGCATCGTCACGGCTTGCGAGCGAGAGATCGGTGCGGGCGAAAATCTCGCTCGGCCTACCTTGCGCCTCCACCCTGCCACCTTCCAGCAACACCAGCTGATCGCAGAGCAGGCTCACCTCCTCCATGGCGTGGCTGACGAAGATCATCGGGATACCGCTCTCCTGCTGCAAGCCCTTGAGCACATGGGCCTGATGGATGCGGCTGCGCCGATCAAGTGCCGAAAAAGGCTCATCGAGCAACAGCAGATCAGGCTCGGCCAGCAGCGCCCGCCCCAGCGCTACCCGCTGGCGTTGACCGCCGGAGAGGCCGTGGGCAGGCTGCCCCAGCAGATCGGCAAAACCGAGTCGCACCGCCAGCGCCTCGGGCTGCCAGCGCCCTCGCCCCTTGCGGGCCGCCAGTTGCAGATTGCCGAGCACCGTCAGATGGGGAAAGAGGCGCGAGTCCTGAAACACCAGCCCGATCCGGCGCGCTTCGGGCAGCAGAGCTGCGCACTCCCGCTCGCGCCACCATAAGCGATCCCCGTTTTGGCGATCGAGCCCGGCGATGATGCGCAGCAGTGTGCTCTTGCCGCAGCCGGAGGGGCCGAACAGGCCGAGGATCCCCCCCAGTTCGAGGGTCAGTGCGCAATCGAGGGTAAAGGGGCCAAACTCGCGCCTGGCATGGAGGCTCAGGGCATGGCGGTGCGGCACGTTCACAGGCGGCATAGTAGCGGGTAGGTTCATCCGAACACTCTCCGCTGTCTGCGCTGCAGCACCCCGTAGACCAGCACCAGCATCACCAGCGAGAAGGCCATCAGGCCGCCCGCCAGAATATGGGCGTTCTGATAGTCCATCGCCTCCACATGATCAAACAGGGCGATGGAGAGCACCTGGGTCTCGCCGGGGATATTGCCGCCAATCATCAGCACCACGCCAAACTCCCCCAATGTATGGGCAAAGCCAAGGGCCGCCGCCATCACGAAGCTGGGCAGGGTCATCGGCAAGATGATGTGGAAGAACCGTTCCAGCGGGCCGAGCCCCAAAGTAGCGGCGGCCTCCAATTCCTTGTTGCCCATGTTGACGAAGGCGGAGGTGAGCGGCTGCACCACGAACGGCAGCGAATAGAGGATGGAGGCAAACAGCAGACCGAGAAAGCTGAAGGCGAGCGGGGCGCCAAAGGTGTCGCGCCACCAGGCGCCGAAACCATATTCGGGGGAGAAGGCGAGCAGCAGATAAAAACCCAGCACTGTGGGAGGGAGCACCAGCGGCAGCGCCACCAGCGCCTCCACCAGCGGCCGCAGCCGGTTCTGACTGCGCGAAAGCCACCAGGCCAGCGGCGGTGCCAGCAACAGCAAAATCGCTGTGGTGCAGGCCGCAAGCTTCAGGGTGAGCCAGACCGCCAGCAGATCCCCTTCACTCATTGCCGACCTCCCGATTGATAAATGCCCCCAACGGCATGGTATCCATCCTCATTGCAAAGAGTGGCCGACCCGAAGGCCGACCACTCAAGGTATCGCATCAGGCCCATCCCCTTATTGGGGCAAGGCATAACCCGCTGCCTTGATCTGTGCCTGACCCGGCCCCTTGAGCCAGGCCACCAGCGCCTCGACCGCGGCGCCTTTCTTCAATACCAGCCCCTGCTGCTCGATGGGGGGATAGAAGCTCGCAGGCACAGCCCAGGCTTCGCCAGTCTTGCCCGCTTCCACCAGATTGGCCCAGGCGACAAAGCCCAGTTCAGCATTGCCGGTGTCGACAAATTGCCAGGTCTGGCCGATGTTGGCGCCGGTCAGCAGCCGGTACTGCTTGGGATCGATCTTGAGATGGGTGAGGGTCGCCATGGCAGCAGCACCATAGGGGGCGGTACGGGGATTGGCGATGGCGAGGTTGCCTTTCCAGCTGCGCAGGGTCGCCTCGTCAGGGGCCGGCCCCCCCTTCTTCCACAGCCCCAGCTGGCCGATGGCGTAGGTGAAGCGCTCACTCCCCTTGCCCTCTTTTTCCAGCTTCTCGGGGGTCGCCGCATCGGCGGAGAGGAAGAGATCGAACGGTGCGCCGTGACTGATCTGGGTGTAGAGCACTCCGGTGGCGGCAGACGAGATGGCCAGGGTGTGGCCGGTCTTGGCGGTGAACTCCTTGCCGATACGATCTATGGTGCCCTTGAAGTTGGCCGCCACGGCCACTTTCACTTCATCGGCCTGCACGACACCGGTATGCAAGGTGGCGGCGCAGACTCCTACGATGACAACAGATAACAGCGGTTTCATTCCCTTTCTCCTGATGGGGCCCGCACATCCGCGCCCCTTGGCGGGGCCGTGGTTCCCGTTGAACCTGCGCCCCTCGTGATGAACAGGTCAGGCTTGCCAGCGGGCGGCGGCGGCGTTGTCGCTCTCCTTGGCCTCGACCCAGCGTTGCACACCCTCGGCAGTCAGCTCTTTTTTCCAGAACGGCGCCCGGGTTTTCAAGAAATCCATGATGAAGTGACAGGCATCAAAGGCGGCGTCGCGGTGGGCACTGCTCACCGCCACCAGCACGATCTGATCGCCAAGCCACAACTCGCCGATACGATGAATGAGGGTACACTCCTGCAGCGGCCAGCGGCGACGGGCCTCCTGCACGATATCGGCCAGCGCCTTCTCGGTCATACCGGGGTAGTGCTCGAGGGCCAGCCCCTTCACCTCCTCCCCCTGATTGAAGTCGCGAACCTTGCCAACAAAAGTGACGATGGCGCCACTGTCGGGGCGGGTGGCGAGGCGAGCATATTCGTCCGCCAGCGAGAAATCCTCCCGCTGGACCAGAATGCGATCGGTCATGGTTGCCTCGCTCATCCTTAACCTCCGGTCACCGGCGGGAAGAAGGCCACCTCATCGCCATCATTAATGGGGGTATCGAGGGACACCAGGGTCTGGTTGACCGCGACCAAGAGCTTGCCTGCTTCCAGCGCCAACGCCCACTTGTCGCCGCGTTCACAGAGCGCCGCGCGCAGTTGTTCGGCGGTGGCGTAGTCGCACGGCAGGCTCAGCTCATCGCAGGCAACCAGCTCTCTTACTTGCGCAAAAAACAGTACCTTGATCATGCTTGTTCCCCGTTCGTTGACCCCAGCTGAAAATGGCCAGACTTGCCGCCCTTTTTCTCTACCAGCCGCACCTGTTCGATCACCATGTCTTTTTGCACCGCCTTGCACATGTCGTAGATGGTCAGCGCCGCTACCGACGCGGCGGTCAGCGCCTCCATCTCTACCCCGGTCTTGCCGGAAAGCTTGCAGAGGGTGCGGATATGCACCCGATTCTGCTCGGCCAGCGGCACTATCTCCACCTCGACTTTGGTCAAGGCCAGCGGATGGCAGAGCGGGATAAGATCGGAGGTCTTCTTGGCGGCCATGATACCGGCGATGCGGGCGGTGGCGAACACGTCCCCCTTGTGGTGCTGGCCGCTCAGGATCAGCGCCAGGGTCTCGGGAGCCATGGCAACAAACGCCTCGGCACGGGCTTCGCGCTCGGTCACCTGCTTGTCGGTCACATCCACCATATGGGCTTCACCGCTCTGGTTCAGATGCGTCAGGTTGGGCTGGGTCTGCTTGGGATCGGTCTGGTTCATCGTTTGCTCTCAGAGGTGGGAGACAAAGTTGCACGGCTTGGTGCGGGCATCGAGCTGATCGCGGATCAGTTGCTCCCAACCCAGCCGACAGGCGCCGGTAGAGCCCGGCAGACAGCAGATCAGGGTGCGATTGGCGAGTCCCGCCAGCGCACGGCTCTGCATGGCGGAGCCTTTAATCTCGGCAAAAGAGAGTTGACGGAACATCTCGCCAAAACCCTGTACGGTGCGTTCGAACAGCACACCGACCGCTTCCGGTACCCGATTCTGTTCATTGAAGCCGGTACCGCCGTTAATCAGTACCACCTGCACCCCCTCATCGGCGATCCACTCGCTCACCCGCGCCCGGATGCGAAACAGGTTGTCCGGGCAGAGCGCCCGATCGGCCAGCAGATGGCCCACGTCGGTAAGGGCCGAGACCAGATAGTCGCCCGAGCTGTCATCGGCGGCAGTGCGGCTGTCGGAGACCGTCAGCACGGCGATCTTGAGGGGAATAAATGCGTTGTGTTTCTGTCCCATCGGGCAGCTCCTTGTGGCTATGGGCCGTCAACGAGGCAGGAAGAGAAGGGGTATGAGAGGCCAGCTGTCAGGGCGCAAAAACGGACGCAGACAGGGGTGACCAACTTGCTCAAGCGTGTGACGGCGGGCTGATTCTATCAAAGGTTTCACGAGATATGGGATTTAAAAGACACACAAATCTGATGCTTGTCCCATATATGAACAAAACGCAGGCCGGGCAAACCCGGCCTGTCGTCGCAGGATCAGAACCCTTTCACCCCGGTCATGTCGGGCAGCTGGTGCGCAATCCCCTTGTGACAGTCGATGCAGGTACTTTCACCACTGGCCAGATTGGTAGAGTGCATCTTGGCGGCACGCTGCCCCTGCAGGGAGAAGTCCATGTACTCGAAGTTGTGGCAGTTGCGGCACTCGCGCGAATCGGTCTCTTTCATTCGTTGCCACTCCCGCTCCGCCATCTCGCGCCGGTGCGACTCGAACTTCTCACGGGTATCCACCTTGCCGGTGATCATGCCCCACAGCTCCTTGGAAGCCTGCACCTTGCGGATGATCTTGTAGGTCCACTCATGGGGTACGTGGCAATCCGGGCAGCTGGCCCGCACGCCGGAGCGGTTGGCGTAGTGGATGGTGTCGCGGTACTCCTCGAACACGTTGTCCTTCATCTCGTGACAACTGGTGCAGAAGGCCTCGGTGTTGGATGCTTCCATGGCAGTGTTGAAGCCACCCCAGAAAATCACGCCACCGAAGAAGCCCATCAGCAGGATGACCCAGAGAGCCGCCTTCGATGGTGACTTGAAGGTGGTCCACAGACGCTGGATAAAGCCGGGTAATTTCATCTATGGATTCCTCAGTTCAGCGCTTCAACCGGTTTAAAGGTATTTTCCACCAGCGGCTTGGCATCCGCTTGCGGCACATGGCACTGCAGGCAGAAGTAGCGACGCGGCGACACTTCACCCAGAGTCAGGCCGTCGCGGGTCTCGAAGTGAGTCGGACTGATCTTGGGGGCCTTCATGGCACTGGCATTCTTGAAGCTGTGGCAAGCCAGGCACTTGTTGACCTTGGTATCCACCTCATAGTTGCGAATGTCGTGGGGGATCAGCGGCGGCTGATGCATGTACTGGCGATCGTAGGGCGCGCCATCCTTACGGAAGTTTTTCAGGGGAGCGGCAGTGGCATCGGTCACCAGATCGGTGGCGCCACGCTCGGACTTGAGGCCACCGGTACTGTTGGTGATCTCGGGGGCCGCTGCCATCAAGGATCCCGCCATCAGGCAGGCCAGCATTGCTCCAATCAGCTTTTTCATTATTTGTTCTCCGACGTTTTTTCTGCCTTGACGGCAAAACCTACAGTGATTTCAAAAACTTGTTCCGCGCAGACATCGATGCAGCGGCCACAGTTGGTACACTCCTGAGCCGCAATCAAGGGCCCGTGACCGCGCTTGGCACCATGAACAGGTCCGCGCAGGATGGGACGTTCCGGGCAGACCGCATAACAATCCATGCAGTTGTTGCACCGCTCGCGCCCCTTGGCAGAAATCTTGATAAATCCGACCCGGTTGACCAGGGCATAGAAGGCCCCCACCGGACAGAGATGACCGCACCAACCCCGCTCAACCACGAAAAGATCGAACAGGAACAGCGCCACCAGCAGGGCCCAGCCCGCCCCCATGCCAAACAGCAGGCCGCGCATGGCGAGTGACACCGGATTGACCAGCTCCCACGCCATCACCCCGACCACCGCAGGCACCACCAGCACCATGACCAGCAGCCAGTAGCGGGTCGCACGGCTGAACTGGCCGTTGCCCTTTAGTCCAAATCGCCCCCTGAGCCAAGCTGCGGCATCAGTGATGAGGTTGACCGGACAGACCCAGGAGCAGAAGACCCGCCCCCCGACCAGCCAGTAACCGGCCAGCACGATGGTTGCCCCCAGCCAGAGTGAGGTGATGGGCCAGTGACCCGCCGCCAGCGACTGCAACAGCGTGAGGGGATCGGTCAGCGGCACCGTCTCCAGCAACAGCGAGCTGGAGAGGTTGCCCTTGAGGATCCAGATGCCCGCCAGCGGCCCCAGCAGGAACAATGCGAGCACACTGAACTGACTGAGCCTGCGCAGCAGCAGGAAGCGGTGGGAACGCCACCAACCCAGTTTGATGCGAGCCTCTTCCCCCGGATAACGACTCATAACCCCTCCGGTTTACGGGTGGGCAGGGTGAGCCTGTCGCCGATGAGCGACTTGTTCCCCGCCTTGGCCTTCTCTTCCCAGCCGAGCCTGTAGTGATGACCCAGCTCACCTTTGGCGAGCTGGCGTGGCACCACCTTGATGGCGGCCTCCTCCAGCACGCAGGCATGCTCACACTTGCCACAGCCGGTACAGATATCGCTGTGTACCGTGGGCAGGAACATGGCGTGCTTGCCGGTACGCTGGTTATGCTGCAGATCCAGGGTGATCGCCTTGTCAATCAGCGGGCAGACCCGATAACAGACATCGCAGCGCAGCCCCAGATAGTTGAGGCAGGTCTCGTGATCGATGAGCACTGCCACCCCCATCCGGGCCTGATCGATGTCGGTCATCTGCTGATCCAGCGCCCCGCTCGGGCAGGCCACCACGCAAGGGATGTCATCACACATCTCGCAGGGCACGGCACGCGCCTTGAAATAGGGGGTGCCGGTGGTCACAGGGTCAAACAGCCGGGCGAGCTTGAGGGTGTCGTAGGGGCAGGCCTCGACGCAGAGCCCGCAACGCACGCAGGCGCTGAGGAAATCTGCTTCATCGAGGGCGGCAGGCGGACGCAGCGCCTGGGCAGGCACAGCTTGTGCCTGCTGGCGTGCCATGCCGCCGAGCCCCACGCCAAGCAGGCCCACACCGCAGGCCCCCTTGGCCATGTCGGCCAGAAACTGGCGACGACTACGACTCATCTCGCACTCCCCCGCCTTAAGCCTTCATCACCTTGACGGCGCACTTCTTGTAATCGGTCTCTTTCGAGAGCGGATCGGTGGCATCCAGGGTCAGCTTGTTGACCAGCTGGCTCGCATCAAAGAAGGGCATGAAGACCAGTCCTTTCGGCGGACGGTTGCGACCACGGGTCTCGACACGGGTCTTCACCTCGCCACGGCGGGAAGAGACGATCACCTCTTCACCACGACGCACGCCGCGAGCCTTGGCATCGTCCGGGTGCATGAAGAGCACCGCATCCGGGAAGGCGCGATAAAGTTCGGGTACCCGACGGGTCATGGTGCCGGTGTGCCAGTGCTCCAGCACGCGGCCGGTGGAGAGCCACAGATCGTACTCTTTATCCGGCGACTCGGCGGCGGGCTCGAACGGCAGGGCGAAGATGACCGCTTTGCCATCGGGCTTGCCATAAAAACGCACCCCCTCGCCCGCTTTCACGTAAGGGTCGAACCCTTCGCGGTAGCGCCACAGGGTCTCTTTGCCATCTACCACAGGCCAGCGCAGACCACGGGCTTCGTGGTACTGATCGAACGGCGCCAGATCGTGGCCGTGACCGCGACCGAAGGTGGCGTACTCCTCGAACAAGCCCTTCTGGACGTAGAACCCGAAGTGTTCGGCTTCGTCGTTCAGCATCCCCTTGCTCTGCTCTTTCGGGAACTGGTTGACTTGACCGTTGGCATAGAGCACGTCGAACAGGGTTTTGCCCTTTACTTCCGGCATCTTGGCAATCAGCTCAGCCGGCCACACTTCCTCGACTTTGAAGCGCTTGGAGAACTCCATCAACTGCCACAAGTCGGACTTGGCCCCTTCCGGTGCTTTCACCTGCTGGTGCCAGAACTGGGTGCGGCGCTCGGCGTTGCCGTAGGCCCCCTCTTTCTCCACCCACATGGCGGTGGGCAGAATGAGGTCAGCGGCCTGGGCAGTGACGGTCGGGTACGGGTCGGAGACCACGATAAAGTTGCGCGGATCGCGATAGCCAGGCAGGCGATCGGTATTCATGTTGGGGCCGGCCTGCATGTTGTTGTTACACATCACCCAGTAGGCGTTGAGCTTGCCATCTTTTAGCATGCGATCCTGCAGCACGGCGTGGAAACCCACCTTGTCGGGAATGGTCCCTTCCGGCAGTTTCCAGATCTTCTCGGCAATGGCGCGGTGCTTGGGCTCGGTTACCACCATGTCGGCAGGCAGACGGTGGGCAAAGGTACCCACTTCACGCGCAGTGCCACAGGCAGAGGGCTGGCCGGTCAGTGAGAAAGGACCATTACCCGGCTCGGAGATCTTGCCGGTCAGCAGGTGGATGTTGTAGCAGAGGTTGTTGGCCCAGACGCCACGGGTATGCTGGTTGAAACCCATGGTCCAGTAGGAGACCACCTTCTTGCCCGGGTCGGCATAGAGCTTGGCCAGCTTTTCCAGCTTCTCTTTGGAGACGCCGGAGAGCTTGGAGACCGACTCCACATCGTAATCCGCCACGAACTTGGCAAACTCCTCAAAGGTCATCGGAGTGGCATCGCCGCTGTCCGGGTTCTTCGCTTTCTGCTGCAGCGGATCGGTCGGGCGCAGACCATAACCGATGTCGGTGACCCCCTTCTTGAACACGGTGTGCTTGTTGACGAAGTCCCAGTTCACCTTGTCGTTCTGGATGATGTAGTTGGCGACATAGTTGAGGATCGCCAGGTCGGTCTGCGGAGTGAACACCATGCCGTTGTCCGCCAGCTCGAAGCTGCGGTGCTCGAAGGTCGAGAGCACGTGCACCTGCACATCCGGGTTGGAGAGACGGCGATCAGACATCCGCGACCAGAGGATGGGGTGCATCTCGGCCATGTTGGAGCCCCACAGCACGAACGCATCGGCCTGCTCGATATCGTCATAGCAGCCCATCGGTTCATCCATGCCGAAGGTACGCATGAAGCCGACGACCGCAGAGGCCATGCAGTGACGGGCATTGGGGTCAATGTTGTTGGAGCGGAAACCGGCCTTCATCAGCTTGGCGGCAGCATAGCCTTCCCAGACGGTCCACTGGCCGGAGCCGAACATGCCGACGGCGGTCGGCCCCTTCTCTTTCAGGGTCGCCTTGAACTTCTCGGCCATGATGTCGAACGCCTGATCCCAGCTGATGGGGGCGAAGTCGCCATCCTTGTCGAACTGGCCGTTCTTCATCCGCAGCATCGGCTGGGTCAGGCGATCCTGGCCATACATGATTTTGGAGAGGAAGTAACCCTTGATGCAGTTGAGGCCACGGTTGACCGGCGCATCGGGGTCGCCCTGAGTCGCCACGACCCGACCATCCTGAGAGCCCACCAGCACGGAGCAGCCGGTACCGCAGAAGCGGCAGGGAGCCTTATCCCAATGGATGGCCGTCTTGTCGGTACTGGTGATGAGATTGGCTGCCAGCGTGGGGGCACTGACACCGGCCACGGCAGCGGCAGCTGCCACCGCATTGGCCTTCATAAAGTCGCGTCGACTCAGCTTCATGGCATATCCTCACATTGCTTATCGCGTAATAGTTGTCGAATCTGTCGAACGGGAGCCAGCCATCAGCGGCTGAGGGCACGCCCGGCATCCCATCACTCTTTTCAGTGACCGCCCAGTTCATCGAACTGGTGGTAAATCAGGGCGGCAGAGAGCACACCCGGCATCGCCTGTATCGCATCAATGGCCGCCATGATCGGCCGCTGGCTCGGACCTTCCAGGGTCACGACCAGCTTGCCCTCGTCACTGATGGCGTGGATCTCGGCCCCTTCAAGGGCGCCAATCTGCTCGGCGAGCTGATGGCGCAAAGGGGGCTGGGTCAGCACCACCAGACTCGATACATGGAACTCCTGATCCATTGTGGCTTCTGTGTCACACGGCTTCTGACTCATTCTGACTCCTGCTTGAGGGTGGACTGGCTCGTAACACCGGATGGGGCGGCTCGCCCATCGACCTTGATGCTGCCAACCGGACAATCCTGCACGCAGGCGCCGCAGCCATTACAGCGATCCGGCTCGACCGTCGGGGTGGGCACACGCCCCAGCACCGGAATAAAGCGAATGGCATTGGGCTCGCAGCTGTCCTGACAGCGCTGGCAAAACACCTGACCATTGGCCAGACAGTTGGCCTCGATATGGGCCTTGTAGTGCCAGGGGGACTCGCTGGTCGGGCGAAACAGCGGCACCTTGCAGACCGTGACGCACTCGGTGCAGAAGGTGCATTCGCCACGCTGGAAATCGACCACCGGAAAACCGCCCTCGCCATTCACCAGGATCTGCTCCGGACAGGCGGCCAGACAGTCCCCGCAGCGGGTACAGTCGGCGACAAATGCCGACCAGTTGACTGACCAGGGCAACTGCACCGGCGGTTCGGCGGTTCTCAGCCGCCCCCGGAACAGGCCGCGGCGGGCAAGATCGATCTCATCCGGCATGTTGACTCCTGTTCTGGTGAAAAAGGGGACAGTGCGAGTCCATGATTGGCATTCTTGATACCAATTATAAGAGTGGGTGTATATTGCGGCCCTGACAAGGTAAGGGATATACCACCAGGGAGATAAACAGGGGGGATTCTTGCGCCAGATCAAAGCGTTGCAGCGCAATAAAAAAGGAGGTATCGGTTAAAATACCTCCATGTGAGGATTGCTATTTAATCGTTGGCGATTTTTGCGGTTATCCGCCGATCGAGGCGAGATGAGGGGTGATTCCGGCATTGCCCTCATGGAGACGATGGGTGGCACTCTTGCCCGCCAGTGCCGCGCGAATGCGCTGTTGCAGCTCATCAGATTGCCCATCTGCGCCGAGCAGATCCCGCAAGTCGATACCGTTGTCGCCAAACAGGCACAGATGCAGCTTCCCCAGCGAGGAGACCCGCAGCCGGTTGCAACCGGCACAGAAATCCTTGCTGTAGGGCATGATGAGCCCCACCCCACCTTGCGAATCGGGGTGCATAAAGACCTGCGCCGGACCGTCATCCGTGCCCCGCAACTGCTGCACCCAGCCGCTCTCCAGCAAGCGCTGTTTGATCTGTTCACCGCTGACATGGTGGTCACGAAACAGGGTATCCATCTCGCCGGTCTGCATCAGCTCGATAAAGCGCAGCTCGATAGGCTTGTGCCTGATCCAGCCCAGAAAGGCATCGAGCTGGTAGTCGTTGAGCCCCTTGAGCAGCACCGCATTGATCTTCACCGATTTGAAACCGGCGGCCAGTGCTGCTTCGATCCCCTCCATCACTTCGGCCAGCTTGTTCTCGCCGGTGATCTGGTGAAACTGGCGCGGGTCGAGACTGTCGACACTGACATTCAGCGCGTTGAGTCCTGCATCAAACCACTCCTGAGCCCGCTCCTTGAGGCGATAGCCGTTGGTGGTCATGGCGACCTTCTCGATGCCCGGGGTGGTGGCAATCACCTTGACGATCTCGGTGAAATCGCGGCGCAGGGAGGGCTCGCCCCCCGTGATGCGCACCTTGCGGGTACCCATGGCGGCAAAACCGCTGACCACGCGGCGGATCTCGTCAATCGAGAGAAAGGGTTGACGCCCCGCTTTGTGACCTTCTGGGGGGCGATAACCGTCAGGCAAGCAATAGGTGCAACGGAAATTGCACACATCGGTCACTGACAGACGCAAGTAGTAAAAACGACGGGAAAAACCATCTTCAAGTGGCAACATAAACACCTTTCCAAATACGGGAGGCCAGGGCATTTCTTTCCTGACCCTTACAGCTCGAACGTCGGCTGACGGCTGGTTTCCCCCTATCGCTAGGACTTAGGCAAAACCGCTCGGAGTTCATCTAGTTTTTCGATGCTAACACAAGTTGGAGTACACTCCCACGCATCTTGCGGGGTCCTTATCACTATTCAGAGGTGCGCATCAGTATGGGAAAACGGTTCAGGGTCCATTCGGTCAGCAGTGCCATTGGCCGCGCCATGGTGTTGATCCTCTTCATGGCCAGCCTGATCGCGCTGGTCGCCATGGTCACCCTCTTCTACTCGGTACCCGATGCCAAGGCGATCAACCTCTCCGGTTCGCTGCGGATGCAGGCCTACCGGATGGCCTACGAAATCGAGCGGGGCGACAGCGTGCTGGGGCGCCTCTCCCAGTTTGAAGAGACCCTGCACGCCGAAGAGCTGCAGGAGACCCAGCGCTGGATCACTCCTGCCTCCCTGCGTCGCACCTATGGCGAGGTGCTCGGCCAGTGGCAGGTGATGCGCCAGCACATCGAGGATCGTACCCCCAGACGGTACACCGATAACACCGAGCAGTTTGTGGCGGCCATCGACAATTTCGTCAATCAGATGCAGTACCACGTGGAATTCAAGGTGCGGATGCTGGCGCTTGCGGAGGGGCTCGGCCTGCTGGCCATCATCACCATCGCCTGGTTCACGGTGCGCTTCACCCGTCAGCAGGTGGTCGCCCCCCTCAACCAGCTGGTCTACTGTGCCCGCCAGATCCAGCGGCAGGATTTCGATCTTAAGCTGCCCGCCCACGGCGAAAACGAACTGGGGGAGCTATCGCGCGCCTTCGTCACCATGGCCGATGAGCTGGGCAAACTCTATCGGGAGCTGGAAAACAAGGTGGAAGAGAAAACCGCCAAGCTGCAACAGGCCAACGACACCCTCTCGTTTCTCTACTCGACCGCCCAGAAGCTGCACGCCGCCCCGCTCAGTACCCGTACCCTCATCAAACTGCTGGACCGCGCCGCCGCCCACCAGCATATCGACCATATCCGGCTGACCCGCTTCGAACACAATGCCATGCCAGTCTACATCTCGGGGCGCACCGGCTGGCCCGGCGATCTCGATGCGGTCGCCAGCTTTTATCTGCAGATGGATGAGCAGGAGTTCGGCCGCCTCGACATCATCAGCCAGCACCCCATCGATGAGCGGTTGATTAAAAACTTCACCATGCTGCTGGCTCAGGTGCTGCACAAAGACCAGACCCTGCTGCAACAGCAGCGACTGCTGCTGATGGAGGAGCGGGCGGTGATCGCCCGCGAGCTGCACGACTCGCTGGCGCAAGCCCTCTCCTATCTCAAGATCCAGTCCACCCTGCTCAAGCGCTCTTACGCCAAGGGGCAGCATGACAAGGCGCAGGAGGCGATGCAGCAGATCGACGAGGGGCTTAGCAATGCCTATACCCAGTTGCGCGAACTGCTCGGTACCTTCCGTCTCACCATTGGCGATGCCAATCTGGGGGAAGCGATCCGCGTCATGCTTGATCAACTGCAGCCTCAGACCCAGGCCGAAATCCGGTTCCATTACGGACTGGCCGACAACGACCTGGAGGCGGGCCAGCATATCCACATTTTGCAGTTGATCCGTGAGGCAGTGCTCAATGCCATCAAACATGCCAACGCGCAAGTGATTGATGTTAGCTGTGAGACCCTCGCCAGTGGTAACATTGAGGTTCAGATTTCAGATGACGGTGTCGGGATCGGACTCGCCAGCTCGGCGATCAACCATTACGGGTTGAGCATCATGAACGAGCGCGCCAGCAAACTGCACGGTCTGCTGACCATCAACGAGCAGCAACCACAAGGCACCTGCGTGCATCTGACCTTTCCCACCAGTCTAACGAGAGACGCCTGATGGACGAGATGAAATACACAGTTCTGGTCGTAGATGACCATCCCCTCATGCGCAAAGGGATTGTGCAGCTGCTGGCTCTGGAAGAGAACATGGAGGTGACCGGTGAAGCCTCCAACGGCACAGATGCCGTGGCGCTGGCCAAAGAGTCAGAGCCGGATCTGATCCTGCTCGATCTCAACATGAAGGGGCTCTCCGGCCTCGATACCCTCAAGGCGCTGCGCGCCGAGGAGATCACCTCCCGGGTAGTGATCCTCACCGTCTCCGATGCCCGTCAGGATGTGGTGGCTTTGCTCAAGGCCGGTGCCGACGGCTACCTGCTCAAGGATACCGAGCCTGATCTGCTGCTGGCCCAGCTGGCCGACGTGATGACCGGCAAGCAGATCCTGAGCGAACCGCTGCGCCCCTATCTCGAAAACATCTACGAGCTGGATCACCTGCAGCAGAAGCTGGAAAGCTTAACGCGTCGCGAAATGCAAATCCTGCGCGAAATTGCAAAAGGCCTCTCCAACAAACAGGTCGCCTCGGTACTCCATATCTCCGAGGGAACGGTCAAGGTTCACGTGAAGAGCCTGCTGAAGAAACTCGAGGCGCAAAGCCGCGTGGAAGCGGCTGTCATGTATCTGGAGCAGCGCAACTAAGCGCCCTCAACCGCCCGAAAAGCCACCCTCCGGTGGCTTTTTTCATTCTCTGGCACAGTCGCTGCATTATCATATTCAGCAACTACTCAATGGAGGATGGAACATGAAACTACAACCTTTGGCACTGTTCCCCTTGCCTTCCCACATACTGCCGGGCGGCAAGCTTCCTCTGCGTCTGTTCGAGCCACGCCACCTGCAGATGCTCAAGGAGTCATTCATCAACGATCAGGGCTTTGGCATCGTGATGGAAGAGTCGACCACCTCGGGACAATCCGGCCGCATTCTGCCGGTGGGCACCCGGGTCAAGGTGACTGACTTCTACAGCCTTAATGATGGCCTGCTGGGAGTGACGGTGCTGGGACTGGAGCGCTTCTGCATCCACGAGATGGAAACAGACGAGATGGGCCTGCGCCGGGCCAAGGTGGAGATGCTGCCCAACTGGCCGAGCACCCACTCAGATTTCAACGACAAGCTGCTGGTCAATCGCCTGCGGGAAGTGTTCGAGCAGTATCCGGAGCTTGATGAGCTCTATCCGGACAAGCGCTTTGAAGATGCCGCCTGGCTCTGCCAGCGCTGGCTCGAGATATTGCCGATGCCGATTTATGAAAAGCAGATGCTGATTGCCAAACAAAACAGCGAAGCGGCCCGTAAATTTCTGCATCGCCTGATTTCACAATGACAAAAACAGCGTTGCAAAATGCAATTATTCCAACAATGAAAATGTGAAATTCGCATTTTGCGAGTAAGTAGGAACGCAAAACGCCATAACAAGAGAGAGCCGCTGCGCTAAACGGCCAAAATTGAACACAAAAGAGTCCTGAAAAAGTTGGCACAGATTTTTCATATAGATTGATACAACCCGATTTATCCCGTGCTCTCTTCAGTATTTGCTGAAGAACTGGTCAACCCACAAAGTTGACCATTTTTTTTATCCGCGCGTCGGCAACCGCTGACCAAAGTGACGCTGCAAACACTCTCTCAACCGTGACAAGGTGATAGGCTTGGCGAGAAAGTCATCCATCCCCTGCGCCAGACAGCACGCCTTGTCCTCCGCCATCGCATTGGCCGTCAGGGCGACGATAGGCATGGTGCATCCCAACTCACGCAAGCGTCGGGTCGCTTCCAGTCCGTCCATCAGGGGCATCCGCATATCCATCAGGATCAGATCCGGGAGCTGCTCATCCACCTGCGCCAGCGCTTCCAGACCATTGGCAGCCAGCCGAACCTTGCCCACCAGTTTTTGCAGCATCAGCGACACCACCAGCTGATTCACCGGGCTGTCCTCCACCACCAGCACATCCAGTGGCAACAGTGCCGAAGCCCCCTCCTCCCGCTGCGGCTGGCTATGGCAAGGCAACGCCATGCCGGGCAGTTCGAACCAGAAACAGCTTCCCTTGCCCGGCTCGCTCTTCAGGTGGATCTCTCCCCCCATAAGCGTCACCAGACGCTTGCTGATGGCAAGACCGAGGCCGGTACCGGAAAAACGCCGGGTGGCCGAGTTGTCGACCTGGGAGAAGGGTTCAAACAGCAGCGCCTGATCCGCATCAGCGATACCGATCCCGGTGTCGGAGACCGAGATCAGCAGCTTCTCATCCTGCCAACCCAGGTGCAGTGTTACCTGCCCCTGCTCGGTAAATTTGAGGGCGTTGTCCAGCAGATTGCCCATCACCTGTGACAAACGCATCGGATCCCCCTGCAACTCCCGGGGGACCGACTCATCGACCCGATAAACCAGCGCGATCCCCTTGGCGGTCGCGCGAGCTTGCAGCGGCTCGACCAGAGATTGGCAAAGCTGGACGGGTTGCAGGGTCTCGCAGTGAAACACCAGGGTTTGCGACTCGATTTTCGAAAAATCGAGCACGTCGTCGATGATGGTTTGCAGCAATCTGGCCGAGTGGGTGGCATGGCGCAGCAGGCTCTGTTGCTCCGGCGCCAGCTCGGCATGCTGCACCAGATCGAGCATCCCCAACACCGCATTCATGGGCGAACGGATCTCGTGGGTCATCATGGCCAGAAACTGGGACTTGGCACGGTTGGCCGCTTCGGCCTCATCCCGTGCCCGCGCCAGCTCCTCTTCACGGCGGATCTGGTTGCTGATATCCCGGGCAGTGCCGCGATAACCGATAAACAGACCATCATGGTCAAAGCAGGGCTCGGCGCTCACCTCCATCCAGCAGGGGCCGTGTTGCAGCGCGACCTGCATCCGCACCCCTCGCACCGGCTGGCGCAGCGCCAAAAGCTGCAGATATTTCTGGGCATCGCAGCTCTGCTTGTTGCAGACGTAGTCATAGAGGGTCGGCCGGGTCGCCTGCGGGGTCATCTCATCCAGATAACCCGGCTCTGAGGCGTAACTGAGGCGATGCTCGGCATCTGTTTCCCAGAACCAGTCAGAAGCCATGGCGGCGAAGCTGCGAAAACGGCGTTCGCTGGCCTGCAGCGCCTCGGTTTTTACCGCGACCTGCTCCTGCAAGCGGGCCCGATAGGTGATGTTGACCAGCGCCTGGGCGATAAGAGGACGGCAACGCTCCATGGCGGCCTTGCTGGTGAGATCGAAGGTGCCCGCCCGAGCGTGGCGGCAGATGAGGGTGGCGGTAAAACCGGGGGCCTGCAGCCCGGTCAGCATCACGCTGGCCCAGCCCGGCTCGCTCGCCAGCGGCGCCAGCTCGGGCAGCTGGGCGGGATCGTAAATCACCAGGGTTTCACCCGAGATGGCGCGGGCAAATGCCGGGGTCATGCGCCAACTGCAGGCTGATAGCATTGGCTCGGTACTGAGGTGGGTACTTCCCTGCTCCCCTTCCCAGGCCACCACATCAGCGTGCTCAAAGCCGATAAAGGGTTTGAGCACCTGGATAAGGCTCTCCAGCACCTGCTCCAGCGTCTTGGCATCGGCGAGGGTGGCAACCCCACCCAGCAGGGTCTGGGACTCGTGACGATACTTGGCCTCGCGCTCGCGGCAACGCATAAGGTCGACCAGCGTGGTCTGCAATTTGTCGCCGAGGGCTTCCAGTTCACTGTTGCCAATCATCTTGCTGCCTGCTCTGTTATGTTCTGCCGACTCAACGGGTCAGGAAAATCACGCTCGATACCATCAGGTTGCCGTGGGCCAGCTCGCCATTGGGCAGCCGCCCCTGCTCGCCGAAGGTAAAGGGAGTGATAAAAGGGATCTTGCCGAGGCGAGCCTGGCTCTGCTCGACAAATTGGCACAACATATCACCTAGCGCCAAACGGCAACCAGCACAAAAGATGATGAGCGCGCCGATAGGCTGCAATTCCACATCGACCCCATACCCAGGCTCGATACGCATGGCATTGAGGCTACGCTGCAGCAACCCTTCCTGACTGCTGTACATCAACAGCAGACGCTCTCCTTGCACCACATCGGTAAAGAGCCGCAGCCCGCCCTGTTCGGTCACCGCTTCGGGGTGGGAGAGTTTGTAGTAAGGAATGCCATCCAGCGCTCCCACCTGACGGGCCAGCGGGGTGAGCGTGGTCTCCCGCAAAATCGCCCCTACCGGCCAGGGCTGCTCGCGCCCGCACCAGCGGGCATAGACCTCGGCGGCAGGTTGGTGATCGATGGTGAGTACCTCCCGCCCGTTGCAGCTGGTGATCTCTCCGCTGAATTCGGCAGGCACGTAGCCCGAATGAAACTGAAAGGCCAGCTGGCAATCGGGATAGAGCACCGCCAGACCGATGCCATCCTGACTCACCGCCTCATCCCAGCAGAGTTGCCAGTCACCGCTGACGCTGTTATCTGCCGCGGACCCACCGACCACCGGCACCGAGGCACCGAGTTCGGCCTCGATACCGGCCAGCAGCCCCTCTTCCTTGCCGGGACTGGCATGAAACAGGATCAACTGGGGCAGCTCACCTGGCCGACCACAGTCGCTCATGGCTCGGCGCAGCAACTGTCGCACATCCACCCCGTCACCGCTGGCACCGGCTACCCCGAATGCCCCTTTCTCATCGTACAGAGCAGCAACGGCCAGCCCATATCCGTCTCGGGCGTGGTGTCCCATCTCGGTCATGACACCACCGCAAGAGCTGCACCCAAGCAGGCGGGTCGTCGGGAACTGGCGTTTGAACGCGTCGCGCAGTATCGCCCCCTCATGGGCCTGGGTAAAATAGAGTAACAGCAGGGAGGGGGCCTGATCGGCATGGTGGCGCAGCTGCGCGCAGATATCTTGGGCCGCCAGCGATGAATTCTGGGCGAGGGAGTGAACGGTCAGAAATTTCAACACCATCTCCTTGTTTTATCGAATGGCAGCCTCAAGCAAAAATCATACCTTTATCAAACAATTATCTCGCTTCGCTTGCTAACATAGCGGTCAACTGAGACCAATGACAGGACGCCCATATGTGGCAAAAAAACATCAATGACTTCGATCGGGTCGTTGCCATCGGTGGTGGCCACGGCATGGGACGAGTGCTTTCGTCCCTCTCGTTTCTCGGTCAACGGCTCACCGGCATCGTCACCACCACAGATGATGGCGGCTCGACCGGACGCCTGCGCAAGAGTCAGGAGTGCATCGCCTGGGGCGATCTGCGCAACTGCCTGAACCAGCTGGTGACCGATCCCAGTATCGGCAGCCTGTTGTTCGAATACCGCTTCGCCGGCAAAGGCGAGCTGGCGGGCCACAACCTTGGCAACCTGATGCTGCTGGCGCTCGATAATCTCTGTGTCCGTCCTCTTGATGCTATCAAGCTGATCAGTGACATGCTCAAAATCGAGTCACAATTGCTACCCATGTCTGAATTTCCCACCGATCTCTGCGCCCATATGGAGTGTGGCACCCAGATCCTGGGAGAGGTATCCATCGATCAACTGGCAACACCGCCCCTCTCCCTCGGCCTGATGCCGGAGGTGCAAGCGACCCGGGAAGCGGTGCTGGCACTGCAGCAGGCGGACATGATCATTCTTGGGCCGGGCAGTTTTCTCACCTCCATCATGCCGCCACTGCTGCTGGCCGAGATCGCACAGGCCATCAACGAGAGCAGCGCCATGCTGGTTTTCGTTTGCAATCTGGTGGCGGAAAACGGCCCTGCCAGTCAGCTGGATCTGATGAGTCAATGTCGCTGGCTGGAGTCCCGGGTCGGCCAGTGTCGGCTGGATGCCATCCTGGCCCCACAGGGCGCGGGTGACGCGGGGGACTGGCAAGGGCGTGTGATCGAAGCCGAGCTGGGCGAGCTTGAGCTGCCCCATCGGCATGATCGATTGAAGCTGAAACTGGCGCTGGACCGGACCATCCAGCAACTGCTCAACCAGCGTTAGGCAACGGTCACAGCGCCCCGGCATCCCTGCATGGCGCCGTTACTGATAATCGGCAAGAAACGCGAGCACCTGGGGCAAGGAGGCCTCCAGCAGTTGCAACTGGCGCTCTGCCTCGGCCACATCGGCCTGCTTGCTGGCCATCTCCAGCGCCATCACCTGCTGATAACTCGGTATGGCGCCGTAGCTGCCACAGGATGATTTCATGCTGTGCGCCACCCGAGCCAGCGCCTCCCACTCTCCCTGTTCATAGAGGGGTCTGAGCTGACTCAGCTGCTCGCCCACCTCTTCAATAAAGACTGCGATGACCACGGGCAGCATATCCGGACCGATATCCTCTGCCAGCTGCTGCAACACCTTGCGATCCACCCACTCCATGCGAGGCTCCTCCAGAACGGTATTCAAACAGACCATACTATAGATAGTTTTCGATGTCGTGGCTCACGACCAGGCAGTGATGAAGCACCCGATTGGATGGCTCAGGGAATAAAGTGGCAAAAAATGTGATCAGTATCGAAATAGCGATGCTGAAACGCCCGTCAAGACAACAACTTGATTGCCACAAATTAACAATTGATCAACACTCAATGCCGTCAGAGTGATGATGCTCAGCAACACCTCTCATCCCTTTTGCCTTTTATGGCTGCTGCGAAGAACCAGGGTAGGTATCTACCCTGGTATTTTTTTATCTTGCTCAAGCGCGACCTGGTTGGTCGCCACACGCTCCCCCATGCGAAACAGATTGAATTCGCCGGGCGCCATTTTGACCCAATTCTCATTGCCGGTCAGCGGACGGGTGGTGATCAGGGTCACCACATCGTTGGGGGTGGTCTCCCTTTGAAAGTCGATCACCACCTCCTCATCCAGCAGGCTCGCCTCGCCAAAGGGCGCACAGCGAGTCAGCCAGTGCAGGTTGTTGCTGCAGTAGCTCATCACATACTCCCCGTCCGAGAGCAGCATGTTGAACACCCCGAATGCTCTGAGCTCGTCACACAGGGTAGCGAGATAGCGAAACATGGCGGGAAAGTTGGCCGGACGCTTGGGATATTTTTGCTCCAGCCGATCGAGCAACCAGCAGAAGGCGTGTTCGCTGTCGGTATCCCCCACCGGCCGGTGGCGGCCGGTGGGCAGCTTCTTGTAGCCGGTCAGCTGACCGTTGTGGGCGAAGGTCCAGTAACGGCCCCACAGCTCACGGGTAAAGGGGTGGGTATTTTCCAGTGACACGCAGCCACGGTTGGCCTGCCGAATGTGGCTGACCACAGCGCAGCTCTTGATGGGCAGCGCCTGTACCAGTCTGGCGATGGGAGATTGGGCACTGGGCTCGGGATCCTTGAAGGTGCGAAAGCCCTTCCCTTCGTAAAAGGTGATCCCCCAGCCATCCTTGTGGGGCCCGGTCTTGCCGCCGCGCAGCATCAACCCGGTAAAGCTGAAGCAGATATCGGTCGGCACATTGGCACTCATGCCGAGCAGTTCGCACATATCCGGCAGACTCCTTTCATGATTTGGCTTGTGTCATGTTCGACCAGCACGCTGGTTCGACAGACAGCAGGGGAAGGCGCAATCCCTTCCCCTGTGACTGGCAACAACCGATCGATGGCGAACCATGCTACCGGCGCAGCCCTAGTCTGGTCGCAATAGCCTGATTACTTGGCCATCTCTTTTTCGACCAGCTGGATCAGGATGTGGATCACCTTGATGTGCACTTCCTGAATACGGTCGGCATAGCCAAAGTGCGGAACCCGGATCTCGACATCCGCCAGACCCGCCATCTTGCCGCCATCCTTGCCGGTCAGGGCGATCACTTTCATCCCTTTGGCGCGGGCAGCCTCGATGGCTTTCAGGATATTGCCGGAGTTGCCGCTGGTGGAGATACCAAGCAGCACGTCGCCACGGCGGCCAACCGCTTCTACGTAGCGGGAGAAGACATAGTCATAGCCAAAGTCGTTGGAGACGCAGGAGAGGTGGCTCGGATCTGAGATGGCGATACCGGCATAACCCGGGCGGTTCTCGCGGTAACGACCGGTCAGCTCTTCGGCAAAATGCATGGCATCGCAGTGGGAGCCGCCATTGCCGCAGGAGAGCACCTTGCCCTCTTCTTTGAAAGAGTCAGCCAGCAGTTTGGCGGCCGCTTCGATGTTTTTCAGGTTCTGCTCATCAGCCAGGAAGGCCTGCAGCACGCTGGCAGCTTCGGTCAGTTCATTGCGGATCAATTCTTGGTACATGATGTCTCTTCCACTGTTTTTAGTGTGCGTGTAGATCGCGGCTATTCTCGCACAAGCGAATCGCACAGTCGCCCCCCTGCGAGCCACAGCGCTGGCGGCGCGTGAGCGTTATGGGGATCACAGAGAGAAGGTAATGAAGATGTAAACAGCTTGATAACTTTGTGCGTATGAATTACAACAGGGGCCATATCCAACAGGTCAGACCTCTGGATCAGTTACGCCACGTTGGCAATCTTTCACGCAAGGAGCAAGCAATGACGACGACCCTCACTCTGCTCGGGGTGATCTTGGTTATCGGAGCCCTGGCCTATCGCCGGGCATCCCTGTTCATCTCCACCCTGGTCACCGGCGCCGCCCTGGTGCTTGGCGCCATCTATGGTCATGTGCCCTTGCTGGTATGGGCGCTGTTCGCGGTGATCGCCATCCCGCTCAATCTGGTGGAATTTCGCCGCAATCAAATAACCAAGCCGCTGTTCAAGATCTACAAATCGATCATGCCGGAGATGTCCCGCACCGAGAAAGAGGCGATTGAAGCGGGCACCACCTGGTGGGAAGCCGATCTGTTCGCGGGCAACCCGGACTGGAAAAAGCTGCACGCCATCCCGGTCAGCACCCTCTCTGCCGAAGAGCAGGCCTTTATGGATGGTCCGGTCGAGGAAGTGTGCCGCATGGTGAGCGACTGGGAAGTGACCCACGAGCGCGCGGACCTCTCCCCCGAGGTGTGGCAATACCTGAAGGACAACAAGTTCTTCGCCATGATCATCAAGAAGAAATATGGCGGTCTGGAGTTCTCGGCCTACGCCCAGTCATGTGTCCTGCAAAAACTGTGCGGCGCCAGCGCCGTGCTCGCCTCTACCGTCGGCGTACCCAACTCGCTGGGCCCGGGCGAACTGCTGCAGCACTACGGCACCGACGAGCAGAAAGATTACTACCTGCCCCGCCTGGCGGTAGGTAAAGAGATCCCCTGCTTCGCCCTGACCAGCCCGGAGGCAGGTTCGGACGCCGGTTCCATCCCCGATTTTGGCATCGTCTGCAAGGGCGAGTGGGAAGGCAAAGAGGTGCTCGGTATGCGCCTCACTTGGAACAAGCGCTACATCACGCTCGCCCCCATTGCTACCGTGCTGGGTCTCGCCTTCAAACTGCGTGACCCCGAGCACCTGCTGGGTGAAGAGGAAGAGCTCGGTATCACCTGCGCCCTCATTCCCACTCACATCAAGGGTGTCGGCATCGGCCGTCGCCACTTCCCGCTCAACGTGCCGTTCCAGAACGGCCCGACCCAGGGCAAGGATGTGTTCGTCCCGCTCGATTTCATCATCGGTGGCCCGGCCATGGCCGGTCAGGGCTGGCGCATGCTGGTCGAGTGTCTGTCAGTCGGCCGCGGCATCACCTTGCCCTCCAACAGCACCGGCGGTGTCAAGATGCTGGCCCTGGCGAGCGGCGCTTATAGCCGCATTCGTCGCCAGTTCAAACTGCCCATCGGCAAGATGGAAGGGATTGAAGAGCCGCTGGCCCGCATCGGCGGCAACGCCTACATCATGGGCGCCGCAGCCAACCTGACCGTGACCGGTATCGACCTTGGCGAGAAGCCGTCGGTCATCTCCGCCATCGTCAAATACCACCTCACCGACCGTGCCCAGAAGTGCATCATCGATGCCATGGACATCCACGGTGGCAAGGCCATCTGCATGGGCCCCAACAACTATCTGGCCCGCGGCTATCAGGGTGCGCCCATCGCCGTTACGGTGGAAGGGGCCAACATCCTGACCCGCAGCATGATCATCTATGGTCAGGGCGCTATCCGCTGCCACCCGTATGTACTGCCGGAGATGCTGGCCGCCAGCCACCCCGACAAGGAGCAGGCGCTGAAAGATTTCGACAAGGCAGTATTCAGCCACGTCGGCTTTGCCATCAGCAACCTGGTGCGCAGCTTCTGGCTCGGTATCACCGGCGCCCGCTTTGCCGCGGCCCCTTACAAGGATCAGACCAAGGGCTACTACCAGCAGCTCTCCCGCCTCTCGGCCAACCTGGCCTTCCTGTCAGACATGGCGATGGGCACCCTGGGTGGCGAGCTCAAACGCAAGGAGCGGGTCTCCGCCCGTCTTGGCGACGTGCTGAGCCAGCTCTATCTCGCCTCCAGCGCCCTCAAGCGCTATCAGGACGAGGGACGCCAGCAGGCCGACCTGCCGCTGCTGCACTGGGCACTGCAAGATGCCATGTTCAAGGCACAAGAGGCGATCGACGAGCTGCTGCGCAACTTCCCGAACCGCTGGATTGGGCTTGCCCTGCGCGCCGTGGTGCTGCCGCTGGGTCGTGACCTGAGCCGTCCGTGCGACAAGCTGGATCAACAGGTTGCCCGTCTGCTGCAAACCCCGAGCGAGACCCGTAGTCGCCTGGCCAAGGGGCAGTATCTGACCCGCGAAGAGGGCAACCCCTTCGGTCTGCTGGAGCAGGCGCTCGATGACGTACTGGCCGCCGAGCCGCTGTTCGAGAAAGTCTGCAAGAGCGATGGTATCAAGCGCCCCTTCATGGCGCTGGACAAGGTGGCCGACATCGGCCTGGCCGCTGGCGTACTGACCCAGAGCGAAGCGGAGCTGCTGCGCCGCGCCGAGGTAAGTCGCCTGCGCACCATCAACGTCGATGATTTTGACCCCATCGATCTGGTGGCCAACAAGAAGCTGTTTGAAGCCTCCGCTTACCATCACGCGGCCTGATAACCAGCTATCGACAACGCCTCCCTTGTGGAGGCGTTTTTTATGGGCGCTCACCACTATTCAAGGCCCGAACAGTCACCACTCGCACGCACAGCTCCCCCGACCAGCTGCTGGCCCCGTGTGGTCAGCCGGGAAAAAAGGCACAATAGCCGACAAATCGAATCACCAAGGAAGCCAAGATGACCCTTGAGCACCTGATCCTGTGGCGCCGCGACCTGCACCGCCTGCCGGAAGCCGCCTGGAAAGAGTTTCGCACCACCAGCCTGATTGCCCACCACCTGAGCGAGCTAGGTTATCGCATTGTGCTTGGCGACAAACTGCTGGCCAGCAATCTGATGATGGGCCGTGATGTGGATGTGGCGGCCGAGAAGGCTCGCGCCCGCCGTCAGGGGGCCCATCCCGACTGGCTGGAGCGGATCGGCGATGTCACTGGCCTGATGGGAGAGCTGGACACCGGCCGTCCCGGCCCGACCCTGGCCTTTCGCTTCGACATCGATGCGGTGGAGGTGGAAGAGTCCGACGCCGAACAGCACCAACCGCAGCAAGAGGGTTTTGCCTCCCACAACAAGGGGTGGATGCACGCCTGCGCTCACGATGGCCACACCGCCATCGGCATGGGGCTGGCCAGCCAGCTGATGGCGATGAAGGAGCAGCTTTGCGGCCGCATCAAGCTCTTCTTCCAACCCGCCGAAGAGGGGTGCCGCGGTGGCAAGGCGCTGGCTGCCGGTGGCGCACTCGATGACGTGGATGCACTGCTTTCGCTCCATATCGGTATTCACGCTGGCAGCGGCGAGCTGGTGATCAATCCCACCGAATTTCTCTGCTCCACCAAGTTCGACGTCCACTTTATGGGCATCGCTGCTCACGCCGGGCTCGAGCCCAATGCCGGCAGCAATGCGCTGGCCGCCGCCTGCATGGCCACCACCGCCATGCTCGGCATTCCCCGCCACCGCGATGGCATGACCCGCATCAACGTCGGCCAGCTTCACGCTGGCAGCGGCCGCAACGTCATCCCCGATCATGCAGAGCTGCGCGGTGAAACCCGCGGCGCCGATAGCACGCTCAACGACTACATGTTCAGTCAGGTACAGCGCATCGTCGAAGGGACTGCCCTCGCCCACTGTGTCACCTATCGCATCATCAAGCAGGGTGAGGCCATTGCCCTCGACAACAGCCCGGCACTGCAGGCCGAGCTGGCGGCGCTGGCCCGCAAGCAGGGACTCGCCACCATCCAGACTCGCCGCTTTGGCGCCAGCGAAGATGCCGGTTTTCTGATGGAGCGGGTGCAAAAGCAGGGGGGCGAAGCGGCTTACCTCATCCTGGGGGCCGATCTGGCGGCGCCGCACCATCACAACGAATTCGATTTCGATGAGCGGGTGATGCAAAGCGGGGTAGAGCTACTGGCCGCCTGGGCCCGTGCACGACTGGGTGTGGCAGAAGCAGCCCTCTCTTGATATCCCCTCGGCAAGCTCACCGGCTAACGGGATCAAAAAAAGGCGCCTAGGCGCCTTTTTTCTGCAAGAAAAACCTGAGCACTACTCGCGGTGCTTGCGATGCACATCGGGGCGACCACCGGTCACGCTATCGGCTCTCCCCTCCTCTTTGGCCTTCTCGGCCCGCTTTTTGCGCATCTCGCGGGGATCGGCGATGAGCGGGCGGTAGATCTCGATACGATCGCCGTCGTGCAGCGGCTCGCTCCCTTTCACCGGGCGGCTGTAGATACCGAACTTGTTGACCGCCAGATCGATCTCGGGGTGTTTTTGTACGATGCCGGACTGCTCGATGGCTGCCAGCACGCAGGTCTCGGGCGCCACCCGCAGGGCAATCACCGTCTGCTGCTGCGGCAAGGCATAGACAACCTCGATGTTGAGCTGGTCAGACACCGTAGACCTCCTTCGCCCGGTTGGAGAAGGCGGAGACCATGGAGCTCACCAGATCGCGGAACACCTGACCAAATGCCACCTCGATAAGCTTGGAGGTAAACTCGAAATCGAGATCAAACTCCACCTTGCAGGCATCCACATCGAGCGGGGTAAAGGTCCACCAGCCCGCCAGCTTGCGGAACGGGCCATCCACCAGCTCCATCCTGATCTGACGGTTCACATCCAGCTGATTGCGGGTAGTAAAGGTCTTGGCAATCCCCGCCTTGGCCACATCGACCGACGCCATCATGTAGTCATCGCCAGCCTCGTGGACACGGCTGCCGACACAGCCGGGCAAAAACTGCGGATAGGCATCCACATCGTTAACCAACTTGAACATCTGTTCTGCACTGAACATCACCAGGGCACTGCGCGTAATTCGGGGCATGGCTTTTCCTCATCCAATCGGCGCGATTTTATCACCATGTTTGGGGTTGTGGAGGTAAAACCTCAGCCAAACGCTCAGAAAGCCACCACTTGACCTGCTGCGCGTTTTACAGCCGCCCCTGCCTACGTATAATACGAGCCTCCTAGTCATTGCCGGAAATCGCCCGTCATGAGCAAAAAAAACAGTAAAAACAAAGCCGGGTCCAGCACCATTGCACTCAACAGAACCGCGCGCCACGAATACTTCATCGAAGAGAAGATCGAAGCGGGTCTGTCCCTGCAAGGGTGGGAAGTCAAATCCCTGCGGGCGGGCAAGGCCAACATCAGCGAAGCCTATGTCATCTTCCGCGATGGCGAGGCCTATCTGTTCGGCTCCAGCTTCCTGCCACTGCAAGCGGCCTCCAGCCACGTGGTATGTGACCCGACCCGCACCCGCAAACTGCTGCTGAGCCGTCGTGAACTCGACAAGCTCGAAAGCCTGATCGCCCGTCAGGGCTACACCATAGTTCCCCTCGCCCTCTACTGGAAACAGTGCTGGGTCAAGGTCGAGATCGGCCTGGTGAAGGGCAAGAAAGAGCACGACAAGCGCGAAGATACCAAGGCCCGCGAATGGGATCGGGAAAAAGCTCGCATCATGAAGAACAAGCATCGCGGCTAACCCACTACTGGCAGGATCAGAACGCCAGTTCACCTTCCCCCGGCGCAGCTGGCTCTTCAGGCTCAGCTGCGTACAATAAATCGGCAAACAGACTGGCTGCCAGAGGGAATGGGTATCAACGCCTTGCTATGACAGCATTTTTGCGTACAATCGCAATTAACAACTTGGGGCTGATTCTGGATTCGACAAGATTCACGAAACCCAAGGTGCATGCCGAGGTGCGGTAGGCCTCGTTAATAAACCGCAAAAAAATAGTCGCAAACGACGAAAACTACGCACTAGCAGCTTAATAACCTGCATAGAGCCCTTCTACCCTAGCTTGCCTGTGTCCTAGGGAATCGGAAGGTCATCCTTCACAGGATCGTGTGGAAGTCCTGCTCGGGGCGGAAGCATTAAAACCAATCGAGCTAGTCAATTCGTGGCGTGTCTCTCCGCAGCGGGTTGGCGAATGTAAAGAGTGACTAAGCATGTAGTGCCAAGGATGTAGTAATTTTGGACGGGGGTTCAAATCCCCCCAGCTCCACCACCTGCTAAAGCCCTGATTCGTCAGGGCTTTTTCTTTATGGCTGGTCAGGGAGTGACACACTGAGGTGTCACATATGCTCTATCCCGGTCTCATCAAAAACCACTGTGGTGTCTACTGCTACCGCCTGATCTTCCCCCCGGCCCTCCGCCAGTACGGAGCTCCTCGTGAGACCCGTTTCTCACTCGGCACAAAAAATCGCGCTAAAACGGGAGAATTGTGGATCCATGCTTTCAAAATTGGCAGGCTCCTACTTGTAGTGGTCAACTAAATCCGGACACTTGGTTAGGCCGATCTTCGGCTTTTGCTGGCGGTATCCCATTATTGTGGTGATGTGGACGCCGCCAGTTGTAGTAATCCATCAGGTAATAACTGATATCTCGTTTCGCCTCTCGCAAGCTCATATATCCCATAGCCGGGAGCCACTCTGACTTCAGGCTTCTGAACAGTCGCTCCATCGGGGCGTTATCCCAGCAGTTTCCACGACGACTCATGCTCTGGGTTATGCGATAACGCCACAGTCGTTGCCGAAATGCCCGGCTGCCATATTGGCTGCCCTGGTCGGAGTGAAATAGCACACCGGATGGGCAACCCCGCTACTGATAGGCCATCTCCAGTGCTTTGATTGCCAATTCTGCATCAGGTTTATCAGACATCGCCCAGCCCACGACCCGCCGGGTGTACAGGTCAAGCACCGCTGCCAGGTAATACCAACGACCACCTGCCCAGACGTAGGTGATATCACCACACCTGATTGGGTTGCTGGACATCAAATTCGCGGGCCAGCAGATTGGGAGTGCCCGGTCGTTCAGACCGAGCGACCTGATAGCGATGAGCGCCCGGTTGCTTGGATACCAGACCGGCTTCCTTCATCAGGTTACGTACTTTGAATCGACCAATCTGATACCCCAACTCCCGCATCATCGACATCAAGGCACGGCTGCCTGCCGAGTTCCGGCTCACTTTGAACAAACGGCGCAACTCACAGCGATGCTGCATGCGCTCACGGTTAATCGTCCGCCTGCGAGCCAGATAGTCGTAAAAACAGGATGTTGGAACATCGAAAGCGCAGCAGACCAGGGTGATGGGGGCTTGCTCCCTTAATCGGTCTATCAGCGCGTACGTGTGAAGTCGTCCGACATCAAGAGAGCAGTAGCCTTTTTTAGAATGACCTTTTCACGTTCGAGTCGGTTGATACGGGCTTCCAGCTCCTGGATTTTCTGCTGCTCAGGAGTTAGCGCTTTGCTGATTGGGGTTGTGCCACTGCGTTCGGATTGCAGTTGCTGAACCCAGCGACGAAGTACGGTTTCACCGACGTCCAGTGAACGGCTGGCTTCGGGGACTGAATATCCCTGGTCGAGCACCAGGGATGCGGCTTCGAGTTTGAATTCGGCAGTAAATGAGCGACGTAATCTTGTCATTGAACACCTCAAGTCATGGTGGCGACTGTACCACCTAAAATGGTGTCCGGGATGATTAGACCACTACATTATTACCCTACATTAAAATTTCATTGAACCTTGCAAAGTGCGAAGTTTAAACGATTAGCTACCAGTCTCTCAATGCAGAGTGGTCGCAATCTCAACGTAACACCAAACATCGAGGCATCTGAACGGCAAGATTACGGGTAGGTTACGGGGGCGATCCTGACAAATCCTGTGCCTTGGGAGATATGCCCTAACAGGCTATAGGTTGCAATCTGTTGGGCCCAGTGTTGGGCCAATTAACCATATAAAACAAATGGTTAGCTTCGATGAGAAGCTAACCATTTGTTTTATATGGTGCCGATAAGGGGGATCGAACTCCTGACCTTCGCATTACGAATCCAGATCTTTAGAGAGTCATCACGTCTCACGAAGATCCAAGGTAAAATAAAAAATAATTTAAAATCAATTGACTAAATTAAAGCTAAAGCCTCAGATTGTCTCATTCAGTTCCACGCCATATCATCACAAAAGCGGGGTATGTAGAGGGGTATGAAACATGGTGATCAAGCTACTCAATACAGCTACAGAAGTCTCTGCAGCGAAATTGAAAGAGGGAGCAATAGTGCAGCGGTTTGCTGTTCAGTCCAAACATGGCGGTGGCTTGAAGTTGGAGATTAGAGCAAATGGCTTAAAGCGATATATCTATCGTTACAAATTGGCAGCAAAGGAAGGAGAGTTGTTACTGGGGAGTCATCCCGCGATGAGCCTAGCCTCCGCTAGACTCGCTCATGCCGATGCTGTTGCTTTGGTGAAACAGGGTATTGATCCGCGCCAAGCTGCGAAAAAGGCCAAGCTCAAGAACACTGAGATGCCAACATTACGAGACGTGTACAGTGATTGGTTGGTTATGCGGGCCCAATCAAAGCCTATAGGGACTCGAACACTAACTGACTACGAGGGAACTTTTTCACGTCATATTGAAAAATCTTTAGGTAGCCTTCGAGTCTGTGATTTGTCTCGTGCCATCTTGTATGAGCATTTTCGCAATATAGAGACCAAAGAAGGTGCGCGCAAAGGATTGATCGTGTTGAACCAGTGCTTAGACCACGCTGTTCTTCAGGGACATATAGAAATCAACCCAGCTCGGTTACTCAAACCAGCGATGTTTGGTGCGTCCATGCCGCCCCCCCGTGAACGATGGCTGACAAAGGATGAGTTAAGGCTGTTGTGGGTGGCATTGGAGAAAGCAACTCAGGGGGCTGGTGCTATTGCCGCTGGTGGGCGTGGAATCGCCTCTAACGTGGTTTTATCACTTGCCGTTGCTGATTGTTTACGACTGATATGTTTGACTGGTGTACGGCGTTCTGAGGCTGTGGCAATGCGTTTTGATCAAGTCACAGGAGATCGCTGGACAATACCAGTGACTAAAAATGGACGTGCACATGTGGTGACGCTTCACCCATTGGCGTTAGAGATCATTGAACGACAAAAGGTACTATCACAAGGTCCATTTGTATTCGAGTCTACTAGTAAAACGGGCAACCCAGTAACTGGTGATGCTGTTACCAGAGCATTAGAGCGGGTTCGGCTAAAATATCTCGCCGAATTAGAACCATTCAGTCCACATGACCTACGTCGAAGTGTTGCGACTGGGGTTGCTGAGTATTTAGATGCCCCAGAACGCCTTATTGAATTGCTACTAAATCACGTGCCAAAAGATCGCCTGATTAGAACATACCAGGTTGGAGGTATGGCAGATAAGTTGCGGGGATTATTCTTATCCTGGGGGCGATTTTTGGAGTCAGAGATTACAGGTAAAACAGGAGAAAGGAATTCAAGGAATGTGGTTACCGTTGAATTTCGAAAAAAATAATTAGCGACCTCTAAAAGTTACATTTTTCTTCTATGTTTCATCACTAAATTACAATACATGGAAAATTAGAACTAAGTTTAGATTAATAAAAAACTAGCACAATAGCCTATCTAGGCATCGCTTAATCTCTGATTTCAGACTTTTTTACTAAGGCAGCTCTGCGTTGTTCGCCGTTTTCAAGATGTTCTCGGTGAACGGCTGAGGCAATCCGATTTACCACACTAAAACAGATGATTAATCCAAAATAAACAATCCAATCAGAGTTTATTTCCAGCAAAGCTGGCTTTTTTGGCATGAAAATCCACCATTGAAGAGATATAACTTTTAAAAGCGGAGAAATGAGGCATTTAATTGTGAAAGGAGCAATCTATTAAGCCAGACAGTTAATTTTTTTCTAAATGCCATTCAGTACAAAAATTGACTAACAATATCACTATTAATTATGGTAATACTATTAGGTTTTTTGTGTGTCGGTCTTGTATATGGATTTATTTTATATACTGGTACAATCACAGTTTTATTTTCATGAGTTATGATAGGTATCCAACAAAAAACACCTAGCTTTTTACTCGCACGTTCAATGCCTCTAATACCTAAAGGCATAAGGTCAAGCACATTGATTAAAATAGCCTCTTCAAAATTGAAATAATATTCATCATAGAAACAATCCTTTGCCAGTAATATAATACCATTTCCAGCTGCTACCTTTCCTTTTTTTATTGATGGAGAACCGTTAGTAACTATCGGTTCTTTGTGCTCAAAAACATCTCGTTCAAAGTAGATAAAGATAGCGTATTTTGCATCGCTGTACATCATCATCTTTTGGCAAATGCTCTCAATATGCCGACGTTCAACTTTCCCGATACCATTGTCTCTACGTGTGTGACGTTTATATTCTTTAATACTATCTAAACCATGTAGACTATCAAAATCAAATCCTTTAGCTGACTGAAGTTTGTCATGCCAGATACTGAGGCAATGCTTTTCTGCGGCAACTTCAGCTCGTTGGAGTGGAATGTCACGCTGATAAATTTTATTTAAGAGTCGATTTTCTAATTCATTTGCACTGTTATGGTGATAAGTAATACTTTTAAGAATAGGTACGCAGGCATCTAGTATTTGACTTACTGCCCTTGAACGGGAAATCCCTTTTATACTCTTGTAATTATCTAGTGCATGCAATGTCTCTAGTTTATCTAGATTTATATTTATTCGATTATAATCATCTGGGCGTTTAGCCATATTTAAATCTACCTATAAAGTCAGCTTTAAAAAATTCTATCACCAGCTAGATCTGGCTACTAATCAGAACTACAACATCACATAATGTCATCAGACTGGATTAATCGTACCTCAATGAGATGGTGTTGTTCACGACAGTAATCTAACACTTCAGTACAAGCAATCCCAGCGTACCTACACCTTACCTTACTTGTGCAAAAATAAAAAAATGAACAATAAAAATTTCAAAGTATTGATATTTAACAAAAAAAACGACGTGCCAGTCAGGTTCGGTTGGAATCTCTGTAGGGCGGGGTAGACACATTTATACCTGCAGAAAAAAGGCGTCAATCGAACCTCCGCGTGAGCTGGAGGGCGCCCTTGATTTTTTGGCAGTGTTACCTATTGGAAGTGGCTGAATGTTATGGCTCCATCGAGATATCAGTGATTACTAGATAGAGTCCCTAAGAAAAACCATGAGAGCACGCCAGCTAGCTATCGTTCAACGCACTACTAGCAGGAGCCGAGAATCCACTTAACAGATGACTATGGTTTATCCCCCACACCTATTTTTTACGTGAGCACCACGTCTTATGGACGACAAAGGAGCTCATCATGAAACTACTTAAATTGAAAGATGTCATCGCAATGACATCACTATCTAAGGCATCAGTTTATCGTCAGATGAAGGACGGGAAATTTCCCGCATCAGTCAAGATCGGCCCAAGATCTGTTGCTTGGATTAGCTCTGAAATAGAGTCATGGATTGAAGAGAAAATAAATCTTCGCTAGGGCTAATTTCTGAATAATAATTTGAACAAATTAGCTTGTTGCTCATGCTACAAGTCTTGTCCTATCTGGGATAAGAGTTTTCTGGCTGGTTTGATATTCAATGCATTTGTGTAGGCAATAGTAATATATGTTTTAAGTTGAATGGATGTGTATATTTAAATGTAATGGCACCTTCATTGGAAGTATATTGACAGCCTATGAATCTGCCTGCTTGAACCATGCTAAGCAATAGCCATCACTTATCATGGCAGTTTAATTACTCTATTCCGTATTCAAAGAAAGTGTTAATCGCATCTATACACAAACTATCCTGGTGATTACACCAGTTAATAGACCGTGTTTGAAACATACTACGGCACTATCCGCAAAATACATCCATCACGATTTAAACCTTCAATGTCTATCAAAAATCTATTGGGAGAGTTCAAATGTCTATTTCTATAGAAGAGTATGTCCTGCTTGCTCAGCAGTTCTACGAAGGTCGGAACTATAGCTTTAATGTGGATAATTTAGAGAAAATCCTCTCTGTATCGGAGAGCGCTCTTAAGCATTACCCCAGAGTGTTTTCCTTTCGAGTTGATCTCCGTTTTCAACAAGACCCTGCTTTTGGAATGTATTTAGCATTAAAACCTGAGGCGGGCTCAAGGATAATTAAAGAGTTCTTCTCTAGGCTTAAACGGCTCATTGAGTGCGATGAGTCAGAACGACGTTATGAAGGCAAAAGGGTTCATTCGACTGATATTAGATACGTTTGGGCTAAGGAGCAAACAGCCGGTGCTCCCTGTCCTCACTATCACATGATGTTTTTTTTAAATAGGGCTGCTTACTACAAATTAGGTAATTATGAATCTGAAAGAATGAACCTTGCTAATAAAGTAAGAGTAGCGTGGCACAGCGCTGTGAGTGATGAAAATATCTCTCTGCAAGATTGTAAAAAAAAGGGATTGGTGCATTTTCCCAATAATGCTGAGTATCTCATTGAGCGGAATGATACCGAGTCACTCAAGAAGATGCTTGTGCGGACAGCCTATCTGGCTAAAAACGAGACAAAGAGACGCGGAGAAGGATACCGCTGTTTCGGGGGGAGTAACATTTGAAGGCTTATTGGTGTTGATAAAAAGACTTTTACTGCAGTTTTAGATGGCATCAGATCCGGGAGTTTCTGCTCCCGGATCTGTTAAGCTAACCCTCATTTGTTATCGCATCAGTTGGAGTAATCCAAGGCAGACTATTCCCCTCCCTTCACCCTGACCCACGCCATGTTGAGTCGGGTGGCGGAGATCGCCGAGTTGGTGGGGCAGTGGCGGTTTGCTCAGAGCTCCCAGGTGCCGATGCTGCGTCGAGAGAACCGGATCCGCACTATCCAAGCCTCCTTGGCTATAGAGCACAATACCCTGAGTGTCGAGCAGGTGGCGGCAGTGATTGAGGGGAAGATTGTGCTTGGGCTTCCCCGTAAGATCCTGGAAGTTAGGAATGCGTTTGCTGCCTATGAGGCAATGCCTGATTGGGAGCCTGCTTCAGTGGGGGCATTTGGTTCTCATTGGTTACTTATGTGTGGACTTTGTGATTATGCCAATCATCCAAGCCACGTCCTAGAAACTGTCTTTGAATTCGCCATTTGGATCAATCTTTGATGACGGGAGGCGTTGTTGCCCAAATCAACGAGCAAGTCATGACTTCCCCAGCTCCTGGTTACCGTTACACTCGAGGCTTTCTGAC